>JACSSI010000382.1 GCA_014879345.1 Anaerolineae bacterium
GTGTTGTAACCCTTGAGATTAACGATTTTGGATTGACGATTGACGATTGGAGACTGTTCACTGTTCACTGAATACTGTTTACTGATTACGACGGTATTCACCGCCCCAATCGCCCTTGCTCCTGCTTCAATCTCATCCAACAACAGCATGATTGCTTGCTTGTGAGGCACGGTGATATTGAAACCGCGAAAACCGAGGGCTGGCAGGCCGCGAACGGCCGTTTCCACATCATCAGGGTGAACCGGCAGCGCCAGATACACAAAATCCAGCCCCAAATCCGCCGCCGCCGCATTGTGCATCGCCGGACTAAAACTGTGGGAAACAGGCCAGCCAATCAGGCCCATGAGCTGCGTTTTACCAGATATTTTCATGATCGTTTAGGGGACGATGGCAAGTTGGCAAAGTAGCAGGGTGGCAAAGTGGCAGGGTAAGGCTTTGTAGTTATCGCATAACTGTCCACTGTTCACTGTCCACTGAAAACCGTTCACTGCCTACTGTTCCACCCATTCCATATTCGCGCCCAGCGACTGCATGATTTCCACAAAGCCGGGGAAACTGTCGTGGATGCAGCGGGCATTGTCGATGAGCGTTTCGCCGTAGGTGACGAGTCCCATGACGGCGAGCGCCATACCCAGGCGGTGGTCATCATGGCTATCTACTTCGGCGGAAAACGGCCGTTTTGGTCCATGCAAGGTATAACCATCCGGGCGCTCAACCATGTCGATATTCATCTTTGCCAGCTCACCCGCTAAAACACTGATGCGGTCTACTTCCTTCACGCGCAGCTCGGCCGCATCGCGCACTGTCGTTGTGCCAGCCGCTTGCGTCGCAGCCACCGTGAGGATGGGGAACTCGTCAATGCCGCGTACCACTACTTCACCACCAATGTCGGCGCTGTGTAGTTCATTAAACCGGAAGGTGAGATCGACGGCCGGTTCACCGCCCGTCACTCGTTCATTGGCGATGGTGAACTCCGCTCCCATCTGCTGGAGCATTTCCAAAATACCGGTACGCGTGTCGTTATAACCGACATTGGTAATCGTCACTTCAGAGTGAGGCACAATCGCTGCCGCTACCAGCGGAAACGCGGCCGAGGACATATCACCCGGAACCGTTAAATCGAAGGCTTTCAGTTTGCGTTCGCCTGCTGCGGCTGGCATGATAATCCAATCCCCCTCTGTGCGGACTTCAACACCGACGGCATTTAACATCCGTTCGGTATGGTCACGAGCGGGGCCAGGTTGGTAGATGCGCGTTTCGCCAGCGGCATACAAGCCAGCTAACAGCAAGGCGCTTTTTATTTGTCCGCTGGCGACCTGCATTTCATAGGCAACCCCTTTCAAGTCTGCGGGCTGAATGGATAGCGGTGCTTTGCCATCTTTCGCAGAAATTTTAGCTCCCATTTGTTTCAACGGTTCGGTAATGCGGCGCATAGGGCGCTTGCGCAACTGTTCGCTGCCATCTAACACGGAGGCGAAGCTTTGCCCGGCCATAATGCCGGCAATGAGGCGCATGAGTGTACCAGCGTTGCGACAGTCTAACGCTTTGCGTGGGTCTTTTAAGCCGTGCAGTCCCCGGCCCTCAATCACGAGATTCCAGGCGGTGGCTGAATGACGGTCTACTTCGATGACGACGCCCAGCGCTTGAAAAGCGTTGAGGGTGGCGATGGTATCACCCGCTGGCAGCCAGTTGCGCACGGTGCTGGTGCCATCGGCCAAAGCGCCTAACATGATGGCACGGTGGCTGATAGATTTGTCGCCGGGAACGGAAATTGTGCCTTTGAGAGCTGTTTTCTGGGGTCTGATGAGGAGTTTCGATGTTGTCATGGTTATTGATTTACCGCAAAGGGCGCAAAGAGCACCAAGTTTTCCTGGTTTTTCTCTGCGCCCTTTGTGTCCTTTGCGGTTAGATTATTTTTTGATTTACTCGCCGGTTTTCTGGTGAGTCTTGGGCTGCATGGGTATGTCTTTTATGACCTGTTTCTGCACTTTTTGTTTCATGCGAGAGGCTAGTTGTTGTGTTTTGCCATCTTCGCGGTTGGTATCAAGACGGGCAACGGCCGGGCGACCGACCCGTTCTGCTTGAGCCAATGCATGGTGGACGATGAGGTAGCTGTTGTCACGCATGAATTCTTCGTGACTGGCATCTGGATGTTCCACTTTGTAGGCATCTTCAGCCGCTTTGAGTTTTTCGGGCAGGTCTTGGATTTCGTCACCGGGCAGGTAGGCAGGTGAGGCACTGAATTCTAGCTGGTCATGGACGGGCAGAATACGTGCCAAAATGACTTCGCCGATTTCGACATTGCCACGGCCACCTGCTTCAAAGACTTCATAATCTTCGCCGGTGGTGATATCACGCAGGGAGAGGATTTGGCCTTCATAGCTGCGTAGTTCGTAAGCGCCGGAGGGGGCTGCTTTGAGCCAGCCATTGAGGACGGCTTGCTGATGATCGGATAATTCGTCTTGTTTGTCTTCGTGATAAACTTGGATGAGATAACGGCCGTCTTCCAGCTTGTAATCAAACGCAAACCAGTCGATGAAACGCATTGCTTCTAAGACACTCATTTGCTCGACATTATCCATGTCGTAGTAGTTGTTCCAGAAGAGAGGCACGGCCAGGGCGAAGCTTTCGTTGAAGCGCTCTTCGCGGGCAAATTTCATCAGGTCACGTCGCAGCCAGGTAGCCGCTTGTGACCAGTCACGCCGTTCTTTTTCGGCGTCTTTGTCGGCTTTCATGTGACATTGTTTGTATTTTTTACCGCTGCCGCAGTAGCAAGGATCATTTCTTCCAACTTTTGACATGTTATACCTCTCCTTCAAGGGTAGAGATAGAGTGTAGAGATAGAGGCAAAACTTCCTCTATCTCTACACTCTATCTCTATCTATTTTCCAGGGCTGCCAGGATGGGCAGCAGTTCTTGTAAAGTGGTTATTTCATAATCGGGGATGACATCACCCAACTCGTAACTGAGGTGGGGTGGGTTCATCCACACGCTGGTTAGGCCAACTGCGTTAGCTCCAGCGATGTCATTGGCGGGACGGTCTCCTACGAAAACGGCCGTTTCCGCTTCAACTTCCAATAAATCCAATACCCGTTCATAAATAGCCGGGTGTGGTTTCATATGCCCCGTATCACCAGATGTAATGCGGGCGTCAAAATAATCAAGAATGCCGTACTCGCGCAGTTCAATATCACGCATCCACATCGGCATCATGGAATTAGTCACCAGACCGATTTTGTACCCTTGTTGGCGCAAACTGTCCAGCACAGGCACTGTGTCGTCAAATAGGGTGACATTGGGAACGGTTCCCCAATCATATGCCAACAACACCGCACCCATATCAATTTTAGAAACATCCAGTCCGGACGTTTCAAAGGCACACATCAGCACCGACTCGAAATTGACACCAGCCCAGGTTTTCTTCGCTTCACGCCAACTATGGATGATGGCCTCTTGATAGTTTTGGAAAAGAACGTCATTTGTAGGCAGAGAATTTCCATTTTCTGCCAGATAATCATACACGTTTTGAATGTGCGATCCACTGATATTGCTTAACCAATCCGTCTGTCGAGACCAGTCGAGCAGCGTATCATCCAGGTCAAAAACAACTGCCTGCACACGGCGTAGCAAATGAGACAACTTAGGCTGCTGCCTCAGCCTTTTCTTTTTTCTGCGCGTACCACTCAATAAGCAACACAATGACACCGCCAAAAATAGCCAGACCCACAGCCAGTCCTGTTTCAGTCATGCCTGCTGTTGTGGAAACATCTGGCAGAATGTTGATTTGTTTGATGACTTGGGTTTGGCCGTGGCTGTCCAGGATAAATTCACCCGCTTCATCCAGAAGCCAGGCTACATCTTCTTTCCAGGCCCACAACTTGCGTAAACTACCCAGCATCAACCCAATCAGCACAGCTAAAGTAACATCATGATGCTGCTTAAACAACCAGCTCAACACCTGTGCAAATGTAACGAGACCAACAACGGCGCCGGCCGCTACCAAAAACAGCGGCAGCAGTTCGAAATTATTCACAGCGCCCAAAATAACAGCGTATTTACCTAAAATGAAGAGGATAAATGCGCCAGAGATACCAGGCAAAATCATGGCGCAGCTTGCCAATGCCCCCGCCAAGAACAAAAACCACCAGGTATCTGGCGTTCGCGCCGGTACGAGGCCAACAATAATGAAGGCGGCAACTGTACCCGCTAGCATCATCAATAATAACTTGGGAGTCCACTTGGGAATGCGCTTGCTTACTGTGTAGGTAGAAGCCACCACCAAACCAAAAAAGAAACTCCACAGATAGATGGGTTGATTGACCAACATCCATTCCAACGGCCGTGCTAAAATCAAAATCGCCATGAATATGCCCAGCCCCACCGCTAACAGAAACTGCCAGTTAACAATCTGAAACAATTCTTTGATTTTGAATCGAACAGCGGCACGCCACAAAGCAGGGCGACCAAGGGTGCGGATGGAGTCAATTAACTCTTCGTAGATGCCCAAAATCAGGGCCATTGTGCCACCGGATACACCGGGGACAATATCAGACGCGCCCATTGCCATGCCACGCAGGGATAGGCCCACATAATCTTTTAAAGTGCGCTGCGGTTTTTCACTCTGGGCAGCGGCTTGCTTACCTTCGCTTGCTTCCATGTTTACCTCTTGCAGATTGGTTCCAGTGCAAAACTAGACCAATACGATAGTTTTCTAAGCGCGA
Source organism: Anaerolineae bacterium (assembly GCA_014879345.1). Lineage (GTDB taxonomy): Bacteria > Chloroflexota > Anaerolineae > Promineifilales > Promineifilaceae. The sequence continues at coordinate 4,722 of JACSSI010000382.1, forward strand.
GATTATAGCACAGGTGTCAGATTAACAGTGAATATATGGGGGTGTCGTTTAAAACAGCAAGACCCCCGATTGGGGGTCTTGCCAGGGAAGAGGAGAAGAAGAGAGGAGTTTGAGGAGAAAAGTTATTGTTGATGAAATCATATCAAAATGTGTTGATGGGTGGTGTAAGCTCGTTTACATCTGGTTTGTATATGCCCATACCAGCGCGGTCAGTCTCATTTTAGGTTCATCTTTGTCTAACATGGTTCATAGATAATGGCGGTACGATAATAACTTAACTATTGGCTTGAGTTTAAATTACGAGGAAAAACATGGGTCGATCACTGAAATTATTCTCTGTACGTGGTATTGATGTTCGGTTACATTTTACGTTCCCGCTGATTTTGCTGTGGGGGGCGTTTCAATTTGGTGTGGCGGGGGGCAGCATGAGCAGTGCGCTGTTTGGCGTGATTGCCGTTTCGCTGCTGTTTGTGCTGGTGACGCTGCATGAGTTCGGTCATAGCTTTGCGGCGATGTATTATGATGTGCCGGTGAAGCAGATTGTGCTCTCGCCGATTGGCGGGGTGGCGCAGTTGCAGCACATCCCTGATAATCCCGTGCAGGAGTTTGTGATTTCGATTGCGGGGCCGGCGGTTAACTTTGCGATTGCCGGGCTGATGGCGCTGTTTATTCCAATATTAGGCTTGAGGGTGACCGATTTTGTGACGGCGCTTTCGGGGACTGCTGGTTTGACGATAACGGCCGTTTTCGCCTACGTATTCGCTTA
>JACSSI010000383.1 GCA_014879345.1 Anaerolineae bacterium
TGCCAATACTAATTGGCATTAAATTTGAGGAGACTTTTGTAGTCTCATACACAACTTTAAACCGCGCCCCAAGATTAAATGATGCTTTACGTATGGAATAGGTTTTGTCTATAATGAAAGCGTAATAATGGCAGTAGTCACCGTAGTTAGCTGTAATCTCAGCAGTTAGCTGGGTTTCCAGAAAATTTAGGAAATGCTGAAGCCTGAACCTGTTTATTGGTTTGTCACAATCTACTCGATTAATAACTGAGCAGTTGTCACCGAGTCGTGACCATCGCACCTGATTTCCTTCTATTTGAGGAGGTTTCCTTTGCTAAAGCCCTGGTTGACTCATTATGATTCTGGCGTTCCTGAATCACTTCACTATCCTGTCTCACCGCTTGACCATCTCCTGATTCACACGGCGCACAAAACCCCTAAGCAAACGGCCGTTATCTTTGCCAATGCCGACGGCCGTTCTCTGGCTGCTGCTAAATATTCCTACAAAGAACTGACAACGGCCGTTTACCAGTTTGCGGCTGGATTACAACAGCTTGGTATTCAAAAAGGGGATCGGGTTGCCGTCATGTTGCCGAATTGCCCCCAATTTATCATTGCCCTCAACGCAATTTGGCGGCTGGGAGCCATTGCCGTCTGTGCGGAATCACGCTACGGCACCCGTAATTTAGAAGAAATAGTGCTGGATTCAGGCAGTGAAACCATCATTTCCACAGAAAAAGTGGCGCAGCGGTTGGAGAAAAGCTGGGACAAACTGCCATTAGATCGGGTCATTGTCACAGATGTAGAAGATTATCTGCCCTGGCAGACCAAGCGCGTTAATCTCAGCACAGCCCCGCTGACACAGTTATTGCATCCGCTAACCAACAATGTAACCACGATTCCTTTTAACAAAGTATTTTTTAAGGAGATTGCGAAACTAAAACTAATCGAAGTATCGTTCATGGACACGGCCGTTATTCTTTACGCACAGGTTCGTCCCTATAAATTGACGGGCGTACAGTTAACACATCGCAATCTGGTATCAAACGCAACGGCCGTTAACGCCTGGTGTCAAACCGGAAACACCCAAGACCGCCGCCTGGCTGTCGTGCCATTCTCCCATGCCTTTGGCTTGACTGTAGCTTTGAACACTGGCATTTTTGCTGGCGACACCCTCGTTATTTTGCATAATTTGCTGCGCCCTGAGCAAATTACCCAGGCAATCAAACAGTACCAAATCAACATACTGCCAGCCACCCCTGCCATGCTTACACACCTGGCAGCTCAATCCCAAACCGATGCCAAGCCATTCAGCAACCTGCAAAAAATCATCAGCTCTGGCCCTTTGCCTTCAGAAACCTTTGCGCAGCTCTCGACACTGCCCAACATCCACATAACAGAGACCTTTGGTCGCCCCGAAACCAGTGCCGTCGTCACCATGAATCCGCTGCACAGCCGTAAATCCCATACATTGGGCATACCTCTGCCCGATACCAGCATCATGATCGCCGATGCTGAATTAGGCACTAACGAACTGCCACCTGGAGAAATTGGAGAAATCATTGCTAAAGGCCCCCAAATCATGCAATCATACTGGCGCCAGCCGGGAACGGCCGCCGAGTATGTACGTATCGGCCCAGATGGACAGCATGGCTGGTATTTTACCGGTCACTTTGGCTACATGGATGAAGATGGCTTTTTATATTTAACAGAGCAGCGCAAAGAAAATTGAGCCACCCCTCAAAGGTGCAGCCAGCGTTTGCAGGTTTCCCGCTGAAAATAGTAAATGATGATGCCCGTTACAATCCCCAGGCTGTTAGCAAGCCCGTCCAGCAGCGACATATTTCGACCAGGCACGGTCGCCTGAATACCCTCTAAAACGACACCTAATCCAAATGAGAACAGCAGCGCCAAAATTTTCCCGTTCCGACTGGGAAACGCGAGGCAGGCCAATAAAGCAAGCCCACAATAAGTAAGAAAATGCCCGATTTTGTCATAACTTGAAAGAACGGTTGGCTGATTGATTGGCGTTAAAGATACCCAAATGGTTACAACAATATAGCCAGTAAAGGCCAACTTTAAAATCGTGTTGTTTCTCAAGAAAATGTGTTTCCTCTTGTTATTCACCTAACGCTATCTTTATATAATTTGCCATAATGCCAACCCAATCGGCAAATAAATAGCACAAGCTGATAAACCCAATACATACAGTCCCCAGCCAGAAGGGATAGCAGCACTTACACTAAAGAGAATCGCTGTCAGCAGCACAAATATGCCGGTGGTTGTGCTCAACAAGGACGTATGATTAAGGCCGATAATCATCAAAATTTGCCCTAAACCAAACAGAATCGAACCAGCGATAAAGCTACCCATTACCCATTGGCGGCTGCCATCAAAGAAAATTTGGGCTGGATGCCCTTCTTTGCTGACTGCCAATGGCCCAATGCCATCTGCGCCCATGCCAAAAGCCAGCAAAGCCGCACCGATGGCGGTAAGGGGCAGGGCAAGGCTTGGCCAGAGGAATAGCTGCTGCTCAAACAAGAAAAGGGAGATGGAGAAGATCGCCAATAAGCCAACACCAAACGCAGCGCCACTGATGAGATGCCCCCAAAACCAACGTCTTGTTTGCTGTGCTGCCTTTTGCGCCAAATTATGGTCGGCATAGCTGGTGACAACGGGGATCATGATGATGCCTGCAAAGAGAATGATGGGAAAAGCAATGATGGAAAGAAGTAGAATTTTCTGCATTTTTGACTGTTATCAGGTATGCTTGACCGTGAAAATATTTTCTTGAAGACGTTCAGTTACTCTGGAGACTTTTGAAGTTTTATGCACATTAAGCAAAAAGTTGCACAATATCTTATTGTTTTTAGAGAGCAAAACTTCAAAAATCTGAATGGTTACAAAGATTCTAACACAAAGGACTCTGACGATGCCCAAATATAAAAAAATTAAAGTCATTATCAACCCGGCCGCAGGTAAAGATGAACCCATTATTAACACGCTCAATGATGTTTTTTATAAGTACGGCATTGATTGGGATGTGAGTTTGACTCACAAATTTGGGGATGCCACCGAATTAGCGCATGCAGCGGCGGTTAGCGGTGAATATGATTTGGTAACAGGGTATGGCGGCGATGGCACGCAGATGGAAATTGCCAATGGCATGAAAGGCAGTGGTGTGCCGATGGCTATTCTGCCCGGTGGTACAGGCAATGCTATGGCTTTTGAATTAAAGATACCCCGCGATTTACGTGAGGCAGCCGAACTGATTGGGACTAGTCAAAACTTGAAAGCGGTTGATATAGCGAAAGCGAATGATACTTATTTTATGCTGCGTCTTTATTCTGGTGTGGCGGAAAGCCAAAAGACGAGCCGCGAACAAAAGGATAAATACGGTATTCTGGCTTATCCATTGTCTGTTGTTGAAATGGGACGTGAATTGAACCATGCGCATTATAAGTTGACGATAGATGGAGAGGTAATTGAAGAGAACGGTGTCGCCTGTTTTATTGTCAATGCAGGCAGTATTGGTGGGGTTAATTTGTCATTTGATCAGGAAATTGATGTGAGTGATGGATTGCTAGATGTGTTTATGATCAATACCAGTATTTCTACTTTACGCTCAGCCACAGGTCGTTTCTTGCATGTTTCGACGAATCAGGCTGGCTTGCATTATTGGCGCGGTAAGGAAATTGTGATGGAAGCTGACCCACCGCAAACGATTTGGGTTGATGGGGAGTTGTTAGGCACGACGCCGTTGACGATTAGCTCTGTACCCAGTGCCTTGCAAATTGTGGTGCCTTAATTGTGTTTTTGCTGAATCAGAACGGCCGTTTCTCAGGTTAACGGCCGTTCTGCCACATTTATTTCGATACACTCACACCCGTTACGGCCAGTTCCCCATTGACCAATTGCAATGCAAACATCGGAATAAGTTGTTTCAAATTATTTTCATATGAAGTAAGCCAAAGTTTTTTTAATTCGTCTCTTGCTTTTTCATTGATGTAGAATTTTCCTGAATTCTCAATCAACACCATCGCTACGTGCCCACTATTTTCCGTGACCACAAAAATATAATCTTCTTTGTCTTGCTTCAGGGATGTTCTGAGATCGTCTAAAAGTTTTTCTAGCTCATTTTCATAAAGCTCGTATTGCATGTCACCATTGTGGAGTAAGGCTTGATCTAGCAGGCTTTCTATCTCTTTTGTTGTCATTTGGTTTCCTGGGTCAGTAAGCTAGTAGGTAGGTGGGTAACGGCAGTTTCCCCCACAGGCTGAATTTACCACAATGTGTTGAGATTCTATAAGAGCTGTTGTTAACTGCCTAAATATTTGCCCGCTGAACCCAATCTAAAAGCATCAAGTTCAGCGGGCAATCGTACTGTGTTTAGTTCTCGTTGACGCGGTCGATGCTCGGTGGCGCGACCGGGCTAAACGTGCCGAGGTAGTTGACGAGCGCCTGAAGGTCATTGCCACCGTCAAGTCGTGGTGCCGTGATTGTGGCAAACGTACTAAAGTTATCGCCGCCATCGGCGAGGAAGTTATTTACCGTGACATTATACGACGCAGTTGGATTAAGAGCCACGCCGTTCAGCTTCACATTGCTCACCGTCACCGAAGTGCAGTTGCCAGAAACAATCGTCTTAGAGAGGTCATAAGTGAAGCCCTGCGAGACACCGAGATGCAGGAATGGACGGCTTGACCCTGTGGGCTGACACTGTTCCTCAAGCACCGAGATAATCTGAGCACCAGTCATCGGATACGTGATGAGCGTATTGCCAAATGGTTGGAAGGTGAACGCTTCACCGTAGGTAACAACGCCATCTCCCTCACCGGCAGATTGTGGATACAACAGGTCGGAACGCACCCCGCCAGGATTCATGAATGCAACATCAGCAAAGCTGGATGACGTTGCCCACAGTTGCGCATCGGCAACGAGATTGCCAGCCGCCGACTCAACGCCACGATCCGATCCGGGGGGAGTGCCGCCGCGATAAATCGTCTCCGTAATCGTCCCGACTGGCGTACTGCCAGCAGCATCCACCAGCGGCTGCCACTTGTCAATGATTGCCGTGAGTGCCGGGTCTGGGGTCAGCAATGCCTGCTCGACGGTGTGGTTGGTGGCTGTGCTCAGGTAGCGGTCAACATCTCTGGTTCGTTTGTTGAGAACGAGGTTCACTTCCGTGACTACTCGGCCATACGAGTAGGCGCTTGTCACAATGCGCGGCTTTCCGTGTGGATCAGACAATACGCAGTTGTATGGCAGATGGGTGTGGCCGGTAATGATCGCATCGATTTCGGGATGGAGCGCATCGTTAATCGCGACGATTGGCCCGGAGATGCCGACGCAGGCATCCACATCACCAGGAGGTGGTGTCTGCGAGCCACCTTCGTGCAGGAGCACGACGATGGCCTGGACACCCTTACGCCGCAGGATTGGGACGAGTTTGTTGGCAGTTTCGGCCTCGTCGAGAAAGTCGTATCCCTGAATGCCAGCAGCCGC
>JACSSI010000384.1 GCA_014879345.1 Anaerolineae bacterium
CATCATCTGCGCCGACAAATCAGTGAAAAATCTTACCAGGTCTTGCAAGCCATATTTTTCCAGCTTCTCTGGCTGATCCTGTAAATTCCTTACGTAAGGACTATGTGAAAAATCAAAACCCAGAAGATGACCCAGAACGTGCGCCTGTTCCTGTGCTGAAATTTTGTGCGCACCAGCCACACGCTCCACGCCTCGGCTGAATTTTTCCAGCATCACCGGCAGCGTGCTGCGCTGATGGATTTCAAAATAATCCATAAACAAATTGCGCAAAGCCGTAAAGGGCAATACCGTTTCAGAGCGCTCGCTTTGGGCACGCATCAGGCAGCCCTGCACCGGCAGCATCGTCAGCCAACGCTCAAACGCATCAAACAAACGAGATTTGCCAATACCAGCTTCGCCCGTAACCGTCACCACTTGCATCACACCGTTGTCCAACGTCTCTTGCAGTGCAAATTCCAGCCGCTCCAGTTCAGGTGTCCGCCCCACAAAAGCAGATTTGATGCCGTGCTCAGCCAGCGTCATCGTTTGCATGGCCCGCGATTTTTCACCCTTGACGACATAGAGCGGTAGTTCGTTTCCATTTTCAGGCAGAGAGAGCGATGTACCCGGCTCAACGTCAAACAAACCAAATACCTGCCGGTACACATCAATTGAAATGAGCACACCGTCAACTGGACACATTTTTTCCAGAAGCCCTACAATTTCTACCGTATCGCCAACGGCCGTTTCCCCCAAACTTTGCCCCACTCGTCCCCATAACAACGGCCCACTGTGAACCCCAATCCGCATCCGAAAATCGGTGCGCAGCATCAAACGGCCCAGCGGACTGGTATCAGTTGGTTCAGACGCCGCTTCATTAAAAAGCGACAGCTCCATCTGCATATCCAAAGCCGCCAAAATAGCACGTTGGGCGTCATCTTCTTGCGCCACAGGCACACCAAACAGGGCAATCAGACCATCGCCGGTATGCTGCTCAATCTGCCCGCCCCAGGACAGCACCACATTATCCAGGCGCTGCCACAGCGCATTAATCGCATCACTGACCTGCTCTGCATCCATCCGCGCCGACATCGCCGTAAACCCAGAAATATCTGCCTGCAAAATGGCAACCGTTTCAAATTGTTGAATTAGGGGTGCTGTTCCCGCAGCTAAAATCTGATCTTGCAAAGCAGAAACGGCCGTTTCCACAACGGTCTCCCCCAGCACACTCCGATGCCTTCTCAGAGCAGAAATTGCTTCTTCCAATACCTGCATTTCAGTCACTTTGATTTTAAACCAGAACTATAAATTTTAATTTCAGATCGTGCGCAGTCACATTCCCAAATATGAACAACTGCCCTTCATTATAATAGCATCCTCTCCAGTTGCCCAAAACAACCCTCTATCAACTTGCCAACTCGCTAACTTCTCACTATACTGCCCGCCGCGAGGTCAGTAAACAGTGGTCAGTGGTCAGTGGTCAGTGGTCAGTGAACAGTGAACCGACTCCTCGACAACCAGACTCACGACTAAAAGACTATCAGACTAAACGACTAAACGACTAAACGACTACCAGACTAAAAGACTACCAAACCACATGCGCTTAAAGAAATTGTCACTCCAAGGGTACAAAACCTTCGCCAGCAAAACAGAATTCGTCTTCGATGAGGGCATAACGGCCGTTGTCGGGCCAAACGGCAGCGGCAAAAGCAACGTCGCCGACGCCGTACGCTGGGTGCTGGGTGAACAGAGCTACAGCACCCTGCGCGGCAAACGCACCACCGACATGATCTTCGCCGGCAGCCAGAAGCGCCCCCGTTCCGGCATGGCCCAGGCCATCCTCACCCTCGACAACAGCGATGGCTGGCTGCCCATCGACTACACCGAAGTCGAAATCGGCCGCCGCGCCCATCGCTCCGGCGAAAACGAATACCTGCTTAACGGCCAAAAAGTTCGCCTCAAAGACATCACCGATTTGCTGGCAACCAGCGGCCTGGCTCAACGCACCTACACCATCATCGGCCAGGGACTCATCGACCAGGCACTCTCCCTTCGCGCCGAAGAACGCCGCGCCCTGTTTGAAGAAGCGGCTGGTATCCATCATTATAAAACGCGCCGCGCCGAAACACTGCGCCGCCTGGAAGAAACGCGCCACAATTTAGAGCGCGTCCACGACATTCTCAACGAAATTCGGCCGCGCATGAACTCCCTCAAGCGGCAAGCCATCCGCGCTCAAAATTATGAGCAAGTGGCTCAAGACTTGCGCCATCTGCTGCGCATTTGGTACGGCTTCAAATGGGAGCAAGCCAAAGGCGATATCCGGCTGGCACGAGAACGCGCCGCCGTCACTGAAAAAGCGTGGCGAGAAACTCGCCAGGAATATCTGGTGCAGCAAGGCAAAATCGACGTCATCCGCCGCCGCATCAATGAACTACAAGAGAAAACGGCCGTTACCCGCCAACAACGTGAAGACATCCGCGAACAACTGGAAAAAGCCCGCCGCCAGGTCGCCATTCTCAGCGAACGGCAGCACGCCCTCCAGCGCCAACTCTCCGAAATCGAACAAGAACTGCCCGACATCGAAAAGCAGCACGCCGCCGCCCAAACCGATTTAGCCGCCGCCACCTCAGACCTGGAAGCAGCGCAGGCCAGTCTCAACCAACATCAAGCCGAACTGCAACAGTTCAACGCCACCTTCCAAAGCCAGCAAGCAGAAATCAACCTTTGGCAAAAGAAACTGCACCAGGTCGAGCAGGAACGGCGCGATGCCCAAAACAAACTGGCGCAAGCAGAAGGCCAACTAAGCCAGCTTCAAGAACGGCTCAAAGAGCAAGCCCAACCCGCCGCCGCCAACCAGACTGACGAAACGGTGCAATTGGAGAAACGCAGCCAGCAATTAACGGCCGTTCTCCAATCCGCTCAAAGCAAAACCGATGAACTGCGTGCAAAACGAGATGAAGCCGCCAGCCAGCGCCAGGCACTCATCCGCGACCTCAAAACCCTGCGCCGCGACCTCAACGACGAGCAAAAAGCGCTCAACAAACACCGCCAGGACCTCGCTCGCCTGGAAGCCCGCGCCGACATGCTCGACCAAATGCGCCAAAAAGAGAGCAAAGTGCAAGGCAGCGCCCGCAGTTTAGGCCAACTGGCAGCCCTCATCACCATCCCGGAAGCACACGAAGCCGCGCTCTCCGCCGCCCTCGCCAACCGTCTGTCCGCCATCCTGCTGCCCGACGAGACCAACCTGTGGCAGCTTTTGCAAGACAATCCCGAACAAGCATTAACGGCCGTTTCCCTCGACACCATCCGCCCCGCCACCAAACCCACCCTGCCCGCCCACAAAGCCATCATCGGTTGGGCAAACGAACTCGTCACCGGCAATCCCATCGTCAAGCCGCTGGTAGACTGGCTCCTGGGGCAAATTCTGCTCGTCGAAGATGCCCAAACCGCCTTCCAACTCGCGCAAGAACTACCGGCTGGCTGCCTCGCCGTCACCCCCGACGGCTTCTTGGCTCATGCGGGCGGACTGGTGGCACAAAACGGCCGTTCCAGCCAAAACAGCGTCCTCGCCCGTGAAGCAGCATGGCGGGAAGCCAACGAAGAAAGCAGCAGGCAAAAGGCAGAACTGGAAACCTTCGAGGCCAATCTGGCTGAAAAACAGGCAAAAACCGACGCCCTGCAAAAAGAGAGCGACCGCCTGCAAAACGAAGAAAATCGTCTGACACGGCTCATCAACGAAAGTGGTCAGCGCCTCTCCCAGGCCCAGCGCGACTTAGACCGCGTCGAGCAGCAGCAAACCTACCTCAAACGCCAGGAAGAAAACAAACGCCAGGAAACAGAAAGGCTCGAAAGCCGCATCCAAACCGTCTCCGCCAGCCTGGAAACCCAGCGCCAGGCAGAAACAACCCTGGCCGAAGAACTGGAAACCGCCCGCACTTCCCTAGAAGCCTTGCCCGTCGCCGAAGCCCAGCAGCAACGCCAGGCCTTGCAGCAGCAAATCGGGGCGGCCAGCACCATCGTCGCCGGACGGCAAGCCGTCGTAGACAGCCGCCGCGCCACCTTGCAGCAAGTCGAGCGCCAGCGCCAACGCCTGCAAGAACGGCTCAACACCCTGCGCCGCCAACAGCAAGACAGTTCCCTCACCGAAGAGGAAGCGACGCTCAAAGGCTTGCAAAGCGAGCTGACCCGTCTGGATGAAGCACTCAAACCATTGCAAGAAGAACTGGCACAATCGCGGCGCGAGATGGCGCAACTGGAAGACGACACGGCCGACATCAACAAATTCACCCACGAGCGTGAAACCCAGTACACTCAGGCCAAGATTGCGTTAAGTCAGCGAGAAACGGCCGTTGACGGCCTGCAAGATCGCATCAAAGCCGACCTGGGCATCGTCGCCCTCAGCTATGATGACGACCAGACCGGCGCCACCCCGCTCCCCATCAGCGAAGTCGTCGAACAACTGCCCAGCGTAGACGAACTGCCCAGCGACATCGAAGACACCATCCAAAACTACCGCGGTCAAATGCAGCGCATGGGCGCCATCAACCCCGACGCGCCCGAAGAATACGAAGAAGTCGCCGAACGCCACGACTTCCTCACCCAACAAATCGAAGACCTCACCCTCACAGACACCCAACTACGCGAAGTTATCGCTGAACTGGATGATCTCACCTCCCGCGCCTTTGGTGAAACCGTCGATAAAGTGAACATCATCTTCGGTGAAACGTTTACCCAACTGTTCGGCGGCGGCTCCGCCCGTCTCCTGCTCACCGACCCCGACGACCTCACCATCAGCGGCGTAGACATCATCGCCACCCTGCCCAACCGGCGCGAACAAGGCTTGGGTCTGCTCTCCGGTGGCGAACGGTCACTCACGGCCGCCGCCCTCATCTTCTCCCTGCTCAAAGTATCACCCACTCCCTTCTGCATCATGGACGAGGTAGACGCCGCCCTGGATGAAGCCAATGTCAACCGCTTCCGCGATCTGCTGCGCGAACTGAGTCTCAAAAGCCAGTTCATCGTCATCACCCACAATCGCGGCACGGTGCAAGCGGCGCAAACCATCTACGGCATCTCCATGGGCGACGACAGCGCCAGCCAGATGATTTCTATTAAGCCGGAAGATTACATTAAGCAGGAAAAGTTGGTTTAAGGCACGCCCCATATCCGAACCAAGCCATCACGAGAACCAGTAGCCAGATAACGGCCGTTTTGGAGAAAACCCCACCGATAACAGACACATAAGGGGCGTTTGAATAGTATTCAACAAAACACCGTCCGATACTCGCCAAATTTGGTTCGACATAGGTCGAGTCGGCCCAGCACACTTGAAAAGATTTTAGATTCATTAGAGCCTGCACCACAGCATCATCCAGTAAATAAAGGAGCCAGATCATGTCAAAGCAGACTGTTACCAATCCTGTTACTAACTCATGTTACGCGCTGAGATAGCACGCAGTTTAACATAACGATAAAATTGAGGTCGTGGAGAAA
>JACSSI010000006.1 GCA_014879345.1 Anaerolineae bacterium
GTCACTTCTCGTAGAGAAACAAGTGATGTTCGTGTAGGGGTACTCATCGGATTCCTTCCTGTTCGACTGTCATACCCGCGAAGGCGGGTATCCAGTTGGTGGATTTCTGTCTTCGCAGGTATGACCTGGACAGCTACGATTAAATTTTGACGCCAAAATAAGTCAATACCAGCGGCGAATCACCACTGTTTTTCAGTTCATGGGTCTCGCCCGCTTCTACTGTGACACAAACGCCGGCGGCCAGCGTATATGCCTCGCCCTCAATCCAGATGAGGCCCTCCCCTGTTTCTACAAAAAATACCTCAGCCATGTCGGCGTGGGCATGGGGGGTGACGGTTTGGCCTGGGGCAAAGGTGGCCTGGGCAAAGGTGGTAATGTGGGGCAGCTCGCCATTACGCAGCATGACCCGTTTTTTGATGCCAGGGTCGTGGGAAACACCCTCTTCGAGCAGTTCTGACAAGGTGACTCGTTTCATCCATACCTCTTCTTAAATTCTTCCTGGGTCATGCCGTAGAAAAGTTTGTCGTGGTAACGGCCGTTTGTGTACAACATGCGCCGTAATCGACCTTCAAGCTGGAAACCCAGTTGTTCATGCAGTTGAATGGAGGCGACGTTATAGCTGAACACGTCTACCGTCACTTTTTGGTAACGCAGTTCCTCAAAAAAGTAGCGAACGAGCAGACAAACCGCCTCAGTTGCGTACCCTTTGCGCCGCTGCTCGGCGTGGATAGCCAGGCCATATTCAAAGCAGCCGACCCGTCTATCACAATGGTGGCTGTTGATGATGCCCACAAAATCGCCTGATTTTGTTTCGATAACGCAATAGATTTCGTCGTTTTCTGCCCCTTTTTTTGATGCGTTCTTCCACCCAGCTTTGCACACCGGCCAACGAGGATGGCGGCCAGAGAAAATCCAGATTGCGTGCCATCTCGCTGTCGCTGTTCCAGGCATGAAACGTGGCCGCATCTGCCGGCTCCAGGCCGCGCAGACGAATACGTTCGCTTTCCCAATAATTCATGTGTTCTCCTGCATTAAGATGAGAAACGGCCGTTTATCATTTGGCCGCTCAAACCTGTCTACCACCTCAAAGCCATGCTTTTCACACACACGCTGTGCGCGTTTGTTAAACTCAGCAATCGTGGCACGCAGGGGCTGGTTTGCATAGTGATGCCGGGCGAAATCAAAGACAACCTGGGCGTAGTCAGCCCCTTGTCCTTGCCCCGTTAAATCTGGCCTCATGCCGATGCCCACGTCGATGGCTTCTTTGCTGTAATCGCCGCCTGGCACTTGCGCGTCTGCGCCAAAATTGCAGAAACCCAGGAGGCTGCCAGTTTCTGCCACAATGGCAAAATAACCATTGACGGGATTGCTGAAGAAAGCCACTTGTGCCGCTTCATTTTCATCGTTCATGGCGTATATGGCGTAAGGGTCATCATAGTTCCAGCCGATGAATTCGCGGATTTGCGGTTCGGTCAATGGTTGGATGGACAGGTTCATTTACTCCTCTTCATCAGAGAGTGGTAGAAACATAATCAGCCGGTATGTTACCCAGATGGAGACTCCCGTGAGCAGCAGGAAGAAACCAGTCAAGATACCGTAGAGAACGGCCGTTTGCGGAATCACCAGACCGCCCAACGCCGCGCTCGTCTGCACAGTGCCTGTTGCCAACGATTGGTTGATGTTCATTTGATACCAGGTCCAGGCACCAAACGCCCCGAACAAAATCAGGAAGATAAGTAAAGAAATGAGGAGAAGTTTGATGAGTTTTCGTCGCATGAGCAGTTACCAGCGGATAGATTACCATGAGAAACGGCTATTTTAAACCAACTGGCAGGTTTTTATACGTCAGAATGGGGAACGGGACAAGGCTCTGTTTTAGCCGCCGGTGGTGTTGGGGTCGATGGTGGGAGTGGGAACGGCCGTTCCTGTTCCATCTTCTATCACTTCCCCATTTGCGGCTGCTTCCGCGGCCGCTTCTTCGGCCGCTTTGGCGGCTGCTTCTTCCCGCACGATAGCTTCGCGTTCGGCGCGGTGCTGCGGATCTTCCAGGTTGGGATTGTCTGGGTTGAAATAGTTATAAACCGTGCGTGAAATCTCGCGCAGGATAGGGAAGGTGATGTCGTGGGAGAGCCAGTCGCCGCTGTCGCCTGCGGGCAGTGAAAGATACTCCACAATCACGTAAGCGCCGCCCGGAGAAAGGACAATGCCTGCATCCCCATGCGTCACCAAATCCCAGCCATGTTTGTGAGAGACGGGTACATCTTCCGGCACGCCAAACCGGATGAGATTGCCTTCGTCATTAAGCACCATCAGGTCTATAACCTCCTGGCATTCTGCTGGGGTGAGGTCGTTTGGATAGACGGCCAGGAGGGCGCCACCTCCTTGTGAGCAATAGTAGAGCATGGAGAGGAAAGAACCCATCTCTTCGGCGGTGGTTTGCATGGCGGTGTCCGGGTTCATGAGCAGGTCTGGTTCTGAATTGGCCGGGGTGACATAGGTGCTGCGGCGGGTGGCGGGGGCGGTGGCATCGTATGGCACGGCCATGAAGGTGTTGACGAGGCCAAGCCGATGCATGGATTCAGTGAGCAGGTCTGCGCCGCGATAGGTGTTGCTTTCCCCTGCGATTTCGTGAAGCAGCAGATTGGCGCCAAAGTTACTGGATTTAACGGCCGTGTCGTAGAGCAGACCGGCTACATATTCGTTCGGGGAGCCGTCAAAGGTGCGGTAGGCCTCAACAAAAATCATGATTTTGAGGATGCTCAAGCCAGAAATGGCGGCATCGGCGTTGATGGAAATTTCTTCCCCGGTTTGTAAATCCATGATAAAGATGCTGCCCACGCCGCTGAACGCATCAAGCTGTTTTTGGATGCTGTCGGCCAGGAAGTTGATGTCGAATTCAGGCGCAGGTTGGTCGAGGATGACGAGACGCGCTTCTCGCTTCTCTGGCTTGTAAAGGGCGGCGGTTACGTCTGGCAGGCTGGCTTCGACGTCGGCGACGTAGCCGGGGCTGCCATCGGCAAAGGTGCCGGTGGTTTCGTCAATTCGGGGGGGCAGGGCGGGCTGGTCGATGAAGGAGCCGATGGTGGCTATTTGTTGGCGCAGGGCAAATTCGTCGTGGGCGGCTTCCAAATCTACCTGAATGGGTTCGAGCGGTTCGATGCCCAATGGTGCCAAGGGCCGGCCCAAGACGAAGCGAAGGTAGCCCATCCATATGTCTTGTTCTGCCATCTGGGCTTGTGCTTTGCTGATCATGCCGTCCAGGTTTAAGGAGAAGCCGGTTTCGAGCGGGCTGAGTTCGATGCGTTCGTCGTTGTAGTAGATGATGACGGGTTGACTGTATTGTTTTTGAATGGCAACGGCCGTTTCTTCTGCCGTCATTCCTGATACATCCACACCAGCGATGGTGGTGCCGGGCGGCATGTTGTCGCGTCCGCGCCAGTATAAGAAGCCTTGCAGTAGCAAAAACAGCACCAGAAAGGCGATAAATGTCAGGGTCAGGAATCGTTGTAGTGCTTTTAGCATAGTAGTCTTGTAGTCTGGTAGTCGTTAGTCTGTTAGTCGTTGATTGTTAGTTGTTAGTTAGCGGTGCTGAGGCCGCCGAAGTAGGGCTGGCTGTAGTTGAAGTAATTGTAGGCTGCGCGGGAGATATCGGAGAGGATGGGGGAGCTTGTTTCCCATTCTAACCAGTCCGGTTTGTACAACATGCCTACGATGACGTAGTTGCCGCCCGGGGTGAAGACGATGCCTGCATCACTGTGGGTGTCGCTGATCCAGCCGTGGCGATGAGCCAGGGTGACATCTTTTGGCACGCCTTCTTCAAAGAGGCTTTCGATGTTGTTTTGAGACATGTAGTTGAGTATTTCCTGACATTCTTCCTGGGTCACATCTCCTGTGAAAACGGCCGTTATCGTGCCGCCTTTTCCTTGAGCGCAGTAGTAAAGGTCTGCCAGCAAGAGGCCGATGTCTTCGGCGGTCATTTGGGCGTAGCTGCCCGGCTGGGTGCGGATTTCTTCAGAAGAGTTAGCGGGGGTGGTTAACGGCCGTTGCCCGGCGCGAGGGTCTTCACCAAAAGGAGTGAGGATGTATGAGTTGACCAGCCCCATTTTTTGCAAGGAGTTTGTTACTTGCTCTGCGCCTGCATAAGCATCGTCTGTGCCAGAAATCTGCCCGAGAAGCTGGTTGGCACTGGCGACATCGGGTTGAATAACCAGTGTATCTGAGATGAGCTGACGCTGGAGCAGCGTGGGTACATTGTCAAGCTGCCGGTAAAGTTCCAGCACGATGGGTATACGCAGTACATCCGTGCCAGACATGGGCATATCGGCGTTGAGGGAGAGTTCCTGACCGGTATTCAAATCGTAGATAAAAACGGAGGCGACGCCGTTGTTGGTGGTCTCGAAATCCTGGAGGTAGTTGACCATGAGGCGCGTAAGCAGGTTGATGTCTGGTCTGTCCGGGTTGAGCGGTTCTACGATGAGCCTGGCTTCCCGTGATGAGGGTCGGTACAGGGCTGCCTCTACGTTAGAAAAGCTGGCTTCAATATTGGTTTTTGTGCCAGATTCACCAAATTGAAAGCTCATGGTGGCGGGAATGGGCTGCGGTGGCTGGGCAGGTTGATCGGTGAGGGTGGCGATGCTTTTGAGGGTTTCGCGTAACTCTTCCCGATTGTGGGTGGCGTAAAGCGGCACAGGGTCTACTTCAACGGGGCGTCCCCAAAGAAAGCCCCAAAAGCCAGCCCAAAAGTCTTGTTGAAAACGTTGGTAATCTGCCTGACTGAGCATGGCTTCTAAATCAAGTGTGAATTCGGCATCGGTGGGGCTGATTTCTACTTTGTTTTCGCCATGATAGATGATAATGGGGGCTTCCAGGTAGCGATTGTTGAGAACGGTGCTGGCTTCTTCTCTGTTCATGCCGCCAACGTCTACCCCAGCAATTGTGAGACCAGTGGGATAATATTCACGTGCGCCGGCAAATTGGTACAGCTTGAAAAACAGAAAGACCGTCATTGTGACCAATAGCAAGACGGTGATCCATTGTCCTAATCCGGGGGAAGCGCTCCTGTTCATGATTTCCTACTCTTTCAGTTTTTCACGGCCGTTTCTGCCAAACCGTCATATAAAACCGCTGCTTTTTCAACAGCTTCCTGGCTGAATGGCATCAGTTTGGGCAAATCTGCCAGGTCTGTCCAGGTGGCTTCGATGATTTCGTTGCTCAGTTGGATGCTGCCTTGGGCAGCATACGCCAGATAGGCCACGCCAAGATGGGATTGTTGTTGTTCTCGTCTGATGAGGATAACTGGGCCAAGAACGGCCGTTAATCCTGTCTCTTCCCGTAGTTCGCGCAAGGCACATGCAGCCGGGTCTTCATGTCGATCTAACCAGCCACCCGGTATTCCCCAGGGAAACTCAGGGTGGAAGACGTGTTTTAGCAGCAAAATTTGTTTCTGTTCATTGAACAGTACCACTTCTACGCCCATCCGGTGTCGTGGGACAATGATTAAAATAGCCCACACCATCAGTTGGCGCACGACCCGGAATTTCACCAATCTTGCCAGCCGCTGTTTCCAGACGACTGAAATCGAATTTGAACCGATAAGGCTGCTCCTTGCTGCCGATATTATCGCATAAAAGTTAGCAGGGCAGTAACGACTGCCCCCTAAAAGATTCAACAGGCCAGTATAACAAAAAGGAAAACGGCCGTCATTGGATTACAGGAGGTGGACTCAGGTGATTCTCATGCGCAGCATAGCCCGCACTCATAAACCAACCAATCTGCAACTTTGGTTTTTGCGTGCCGTATAGACCGGCAAGAAGAAGAGTAACACAATAAACCAAATGCCAATCTAAAAGTTGGCGCAAACTAAAACTTTATACTGGAGGTCATTAATATGTCCGAATCCCGATTAACCCGTAGTGAAACCGATAAAATGGTAGCGGGTGTATGTGGTGGCATTGCCGCCTATCTTGATATTGATTCTGTTTTTATCCGGCTGGCTTTTGTCTTGCTGTTGTTTGCCAGCGGCATTGGCGTAGCCATTTATCTGATCATGTGGATTGTGATGCCGCGTGAAGCGACAGTTACAGCCTCGGATGCCGTGGTGATGCAAGACAATATCAAGGATTTGAAGGCAACCGTCTCTTCTGGGGCTGGTAAAATGAGCAAACCCGCAACCATCGGCTTGATCATGATTATGCTGGGCGCCTATTTTTTGTTGACGCAACTGGGAATTACAGGCTGGATGAGCGGGGCGCTTATTCCTGTTTTGATTGTGGGGGCTGGCATTTATCTGCTTTGGAAACGGAGTCAGGCATAAGGTCAAAGGGGGGAGCTACCTTAGTTTTGTGTGTCTTGTCTGCGGAAGGGGAGGCGTAAGTTGGTGCGGGTTTTGGTGGCGGTTTCTGATTCTGGGGAAACGGCCGTTTTCATAGGCACATACGCTGGCAGTCTGACGGTAAACGTCGTGCCTTCGCCCACTTCACTTTCCACGAAAATGTCGCCCCCGTGTGCTTGAGCCACCCATTTCGCAATGGATAAACCTAGCCCAGAGCCGCCTAATGCCCGCGTGCGTGCCTTGTCCACACGATAGAAGCGGTCAAAAATGTGAGGCAAATCTTCAGCCGGAATCCCCAGACCGGTATCTTTCACCTCAAACTGTGCCCAGCCATCCAACTTTGACAAACTCAGCATCACCTGTCCGCCGTCGGGTGTATATTTGATGGCGTTGTCTATCAGGTTGATAAACAACTGCTTCAAGCGATCCGGATCACCCATGACACACACTTGATCAACGGCCGTTATCGACACCTCAACCGGCTTCTCAATCACACTAAACTGGCGGTACACCTCAAACAACAAATTATCCAACTCAATTTGCTTCTTATCCAACGGCAGCCCGCCAGCATCTGCCCGTGCCAACAACGTCAAATCTCCCACCAGCCGCGTCATGCGGTCTACCTCAATACGGATACTCTCCAAAGAAATCGGATCACCCTCCCCCATGCGATCCATCAAATCCACATTACCGCGAATCGCAGTGAGCGGGGTGCGTAATTCATGAGACACATCCGCCAGCAAACGCTGCTGCGTCTGGAATTGGCGATCCAGCCGTTCCAGCGTCTGGTTCAAAGCGCGAGCCAGCACCCCAATTTCATCCGTGCGGTCAGAATAAGGCACACGCAAACTCAAATCATCAGCGCGGGTAATCTGGTTAGCCGTCTTGGCAATATCATCCAACGGCCGGAACAGACTGGGCGTCAGCCATACCGCCAAAAAGAGAGAAGCCGTAGCCGCCGCAAAACCAACCAGCATAGCCACAGCCAGCAGCCGGTTAAAACTTTCAAACGTGCTGATCAGCCGCCCCACTTGCAAATAACCAATCAGTGGCCGCGACGTATCATTTTCCATGTAAATCGGTTGAGAGAGAACACGCACAGACGTATCTTCTGGCGTGACTAGTTTAAACGAAGGTTCTTCTCCAAGACCGTCTGGGTCTAGCAAGCCGTCAAAATTAGACAAACTACCAGACCGGGCCAAAATTTCCCCTTTTTCATTGGTGATTAAAAGAAACGTAGAGGCAGTACGCAGCGTAACCAGGTCTTCGGGAATGGAAACACGAACCATACCCCCTGGCCCCATCTCGAAATTGCCCGGGCGGACAACTTCATCGGCTAAAGTTTGCAAATCATTATCAATTTCCGCCAAAATGCGATTGCTGGGGAAGAAATAGATGATGAGCGCAAAAATAATAAATGCAGCCGAAAATATGAGTGTATAAATCAGCAGCAGGCGATTTTGAATAGACAAAAGGTTGTTTCAGTTTAAGCCGAGCTTAGCCGGCATTTTTTGGCGGCAGAATGCTTACGCTTTAGGCTTCTTCTCGTAAAACGTAACCAATCCCACGTACAGTGTGAATCAGGCGGGAGCCGCCGTCAGCTTCCGTTTTCTGACGCAGGTAACGGACGTACACTTCAATAATATTGCTTTCGCCACCAAAATCGTAATTCCATACCCGGTCGAAGATGACTTCACGTGTCAATACCTGTCGTGGATGGCGCATGAAGAGTTCCAGGAGTTCATACTCTTTGGCAGTGAGGTCGAAGGTATTTTCGCCGCGCTGCCCCTGACGAGTACCTGTATCCAATTCCAGGTCTGCAAAGCGATAAACTTGGGGTTTGGTGGGTTGTGCCCGGCGTAATAAAGCGCGTACACGGGCAACTAATTCGTCAAATGCAAATGGTTTAACGAGGTAATCGTCAGCACCTGCATCCAGGCCAACCACGCGGTCTTCGATGGTTTCCTTTGCCGTCAACATGAGGATGGGAACTTCGCTGGCAGCGCGGATACGACGGCATACTTCCAATCCATCCATGCCAGGCAGCATAAGGTCTAGCAATACAAGGTCTGGCGGATTTTCACGGAACAGGTCCAACCCGGTTTGTCCGTCGGCTGCGGCATCGACCCGGTAGCTTTCAAAGCTCAATCCTCGTTGTAAAAACTGACGAATCCGATCTTCATCTTCAATAATTAAAATTCTTGCTGACATGTTTCCCTCCAATCAAAGTTCCTATACTGATTATAGTCTGCCAGGGCAAGTAAGCAACTTGCGAATGAAATGGCGTTTTTAAGAGGGCAGCGATACAATGTGCGTGGGAAGATGAGAACGCTAATCATTCTAGCGTGAGATAGGAGGCAATATGGATCCGATTTATGAATTCGGACTGAATATGACTCGTTATTTGCAGGAGACGTTCCCGCAATTAGAGGGTTTCTTCGTTTTTATTAGCACCCTGGGGCTTGAAGAATTTTATTTATCCTTATTTCCACTGATTTATTGGTGTATTCATAAGACGGTGGGTAAGCTGTTTGCGTATGTGTTTCTCATTGCCAGTGCGCTTAATCCGCTGTTTAAGTTTGGTTTTCGGGGGCCACGGCCGTTTTGGTTTGACCCAAGTCTGGAGATGTGGGAGGAAACGAGTTACGGTGTGCCGAGCGGCCATGTGCAGTTGGCGACGGTGACTTATCTTTTCATTGCCGGTTGGATTCGCCGCTGGTGGGCATGGGTAATTGCCTTTGTCATGATCTTTTTGATGGGGATCAGCCGTATTTATTTGGGTTCTCATTTTCCGCATGATGTGGTAGTGGGCTTTGTTATTTCGGTGTTGCTGCTGCTTGGTGTTGTGGCTTGGCGGCGCACATATGCGAAAGGGTTTGAAAAGCGCATTTTGGGGCAAAAACTGATGGCTGCCATTACGATACCAGTCGTGTATGCCATGATTTTTGCGGTGGTAAGTTTGCTGATTGGCAAACCAGATATGACTGTGTCGTGGGCTTTGTATATTCCGGCGGCTGAGTTGGCGGCGTGGGAAGGGGCAGCAACGGCCGTTGGCATGTTGTTAGGTGCTGGTATTGGCCTGATTTTTGAGGGCAGCCGTATTCGTTTCCGTGCCGATGGTAGCATTGGGCTGCGTGTAGTGCGATACCTGGTTGGCATGGGGGTGACGATACTCTTGTGGGCTGGTTTGAAAGCAATTTTCCCCGAAGACCCCTTGTGGCTGGCGATGGTGCTGCGTGTTTTGCGATACTTCCTGGTGGCGTTGTGGATTACCTATTACGCCCCCTGGGTTTTTGTGAAAACGAAGCTGGCGCAAGCGGACCCAGACCCCGGAATTGATTTGAAGATTCCACGATCCTGAGGATCATCTTCGTGAATTTTTGCGGGGATTAGGAGAGTTAACCTCCTAATCCCCGTTTTTATTTCACAAGCTGGTTAGGGTTGGCATTGAGCCAGGATGAGGAGGCGGTCGCTTTCTTCGGTGTAGGGGGCGTTGTCGTAGCTGCCGGTGATGGCGAGAAGGCGAAAGCCAGCCTCATGGAGCAGGAGTTCGAGTTGGTGGGGGTAAAGGTAGTGGTAATCTGCCTGGGCGATGGTGCGGTGGATGGCGCCGCCAGTCGGCGGAGTGGCGTCGTAAAGCCAGGTGATGTGCAAGGTCTGGGCATTTTCATCGAGGTGGCTGCTTGATTGCTGCACGACGATGTGGCCGTTTTCAGGGTCGATGAAACTGTTTTCCAGGGTGAGCAGGTGGTCGTTGGTGGTGCTGGCGATGGCGGTGGGGTTGATGAGGTCGATGAGTAAACGGCCGTTCTCCCCCAAACTCCCCGCAATTTTCTTTAAAGCCATACTCATTTGCTTGGGGGTCAGATGCATAAAGGTGTTGTAAGGCAGAATCGCCCAATCGAAGCGGTTGGCTGTGATATTGAACTGGGTCATATCAGCTTCCAGCAGGGTAACGCGCTGCTGTACGGCCTCCGGCTCGGCAGTTAGCCGTTTTTGAGCGCGAGCGAGCATCACGGTTGCGTTGTCGATGCCGGTGACGTGATAGCCGGCACGAGCCAGCGGCAGCAGCAGCCGTCCGCTGCCACAGCCAAGCTCTAGAATGGAAACGGTTTGTGCTGAGCCTGCCGAAGCAACTTGTGCTGAGCCTGCCGAAGCAACCAGTTTCAAAATATAATCTACATCTTCAGTTAAATCAGCGTGAGTTAAGTCGTAGTAATGGGCGATTTTGTTGTACATGGTCAAAAAAGAGTGATGACTAAAGAGTGAAGATTGCTGATTCACGTGATGGCAAATCTTTAATCTTTTTTCTTTAATCTTTGTTGAACGCTGGTTTTCGTTTCTCCACAAACGCATTGAGTGCTTCAAGATGGTCTGGTTGAGACCATAAGTTTACGAACAAATTGGTTTCAGCGACATAGGTTTCCGGCAGGGACATGTGGACGGCAGCGTGAGCCAGCGCTTTGGTGGCGGTCAGGGCACGTTTGGGCAGCGGCAGCATCTCTTCCGCCCAGGCGATGGCGGCAGTCACCACCTCTTCGCCTGCTGGCACGATGCGATGGATGAGGCCGAGCCGGTGCGCTTCGGCGGCGTTGAAGAGACGGGCGGTGAGCAGCAGTTCGCTGGCCTGACTTTGGCCGATGAGTTGCACCAGCCGACCGGTGCCGCCCCAGCCAGTGGTTAACCCGTTTTTGACCTGGGCGAAGCTGAAATGGGCATGGTGGGCACACAGGCGCAGGTCACAAGCCGTCAGGATTTCACAACCGCCCCCAAACGCATCGCCATTGACGGCGGCAATGACGGGTATGGGTAGTTCAGTCAGTTCAGCCAGGGCGCGGCTCATCACGCGGTTGAGTCGTTCACCAGCGGCCGGTTCAGGGTGGTTGGCGAGTTCTTTCAAATCGCCGCCAGCCACGAATGCCTGGTCGCCGGTGCCGGTGATAATGAGGATGCGCACGTTATCGTTTTGGGCTATTTGGGAAACGGCCGTGGCAAAGGCTTCTTGTGCCACCCAGTTTAAAGCGTTCCGTGCTTGCGGCCGATTAACACGTAAAATGGCGATACCGTTATCATTGATTTCAGTGATGATTGGAGCTTTCATAGCGCTAGAGTGTAACAAAAAGATAGCAATTACACATAAAACTCAGAGAAACTAAAGGTTTAAGGCGGCGCAGCGTTTGGCTCTACGTAATAAATCTCTGAGGGTCTTTACAAGAAAAGGGGAATCATGGGTAGAATGGAGTGAAGGATACGGGAAAATTCACACCCGTTCTCGACTGGGCGTGTTAAGATTAACATAGTACTGTAGATTAGTAAGTTGGTCTAGGTTATTGATGAGTATCCAAACGAATTATCACATTTTCGATTACATTGTCATCGGCAAAGGTTTGATGGGTTCGGCAGCGGCGCGTTACTTGAGCCGGATGACGTCGAATGTGGCTATCATTGGGCCGGATGAGCCAGAGGATTTTGCCTCGCATGCCGGCGTGTTTGCCAGCCATTATGATCAGGGACGCATTACGCGGCAAATCAGCAAGGATGCGGTCTGGTCGGCTTTGGCGATACGGGCAATTGACCAGTATAAATATTTGCAGCGACGCAGTGGCATTCGCTTTCATGAACCGGTGGGCTGTTTGTTTGTGGCGCCGCCATCTGATCCTTATTTTCCGCAACTGCTTGAAATTGCGCAGCGGTTTAATGTGGATTATATGGCGTACGGGTCGCACGCGGAACGGGAGGCGGCGCACCCTGAATTGCATTTCCCTGAACAGTTTGCTACTTTTTTTGAGCCATCCCCGGCAGGTTATATTAACCCCAGGGAACTTATTCGAGCGCAGTTGAGAACGGCCGTTTTTCAAGGCACGCGCATTATCCCAGAGGCGGTGACACAAGTTGAACCGACTGCTCAAGGTGCGATTGTCACCACTGAATCAGGGCAGATTTATTGGACCCGAAGCGTGTTGGTGGCGGCGGGTGCGTTTACCAATGCCCATGATTTGCTGCCTGAGAAGCTGCCGCTGCTTGTTAAAACAGAAACGACGATATTGGCGCGACTGCCTGAAAGCGAAGTGGAGCGCCTGAAACACATGCCTGCCGTCATTTATATGGTGGAGACGCCAGCGTTAGACAGCATTTATATGCTGCCTCCCATTCGTTATCCTGACGGGAATTATTATGTAAAGATGGGCTGTAATACAAAATATGACCAGTGGCCGACCAGTTTACAAGAAATGCGCGAGTGGATGATTGCTGGTGACAGTGATGCGGCAGCGGCGGAAATGCAGGCAGCGATGGCGGCGGTTCTGCCAGGTTTGAACGCAGATTCGTTTGAAAGCAAGCGCTGTCTGGTGACGTATACCACGCATGGTAAACCGTTTATCGATCGAGTGGGTGAGCATCTCTACGTGGCGACGGGCGGGAATGGTTCCTCTGCTAAATCTTCTGATACGCTGGGGTGGCTGGCGGCACATTTGATGCAGTCGGGCGATTTTCCCAGCGGGTTTAGGCGTCAAGATTTTCAAATCCAGTAATTAGAAAAAATTTATTGTGGAGAACGCGGAGACGTGATGAGTTTTCAGAGGGTGCTGCGCGGCGGATTTGTGCTATTGGTGGCGGGAACGGCCGTTATCATCCTGCTAATTCTCTCTGGCATTCATGATCCGAAACCAATTGGGGCGTTGGTGGGGGAACGGCCGTTGTTCTCCCAAAATGTGACACCCCAGACGCCGCGTATTACCTGGTTAGAAGAGGCAATCCCTGATGGAAGCTACAGCGTGCGTTTAACGGCCGTTCAGGAAGCAGGCATTACCGGACGCGGCATGGATGTGGGTTACGGGCTGGTGTTGGGTAGTGATGAGGCGCATGTGGCCGTGGCGGTGTCACCGTTGGGCTATCTCTCTGTGTGGCAAAAAACAGACCAGAAAACGGATATTATTTTGCCCTGGCAGCCCTGGCCCCATGTGCAGCGAGATATGGCGTCCAATGAAATTTGGCTGGATGTGGCCGATGGCAATCAGTTAACCATCCGTATCAATCGTGAATGGTTGTGGACGGGGGAGATAGACCAGCCGTCTGGTCAGATTGGGCTTGTTGCGGAAAGTTTGGGGGAAACGGCCGTTGTGAATTTCCAAACGCTAGAGATTTTTGAAGAATAAAACAGCTTATCCGCAGGGGGCGCAGATTTTACGCTGCGCCCTCTGCGTTTTGTTTGGTTTTACCTTTTCGCTAACAACTTCCAGCCGACGGGCAGTGCCACAGCCGCCACAATCGCTTTCAAAATATCGCCAGGGATGAAGGGGATGAAGCCCAGTTGCAACACCTTGTCCCAACCGGTGAACTGTGCCAGCCAGGGTAGACCGAAGAGGTAGATGGTGGCTGTGCCGATAAGCATAACCAGAACGGCCGTTGCCACATTCCGATCCCAACCCCGTTCACAAAACCAGCCCACCACATACGCCGCTGCCACAAAGCCAACCAGATACCCGGCCGTTGGCCCGGCAAAATGAACCATCGAGCCAGCGCCACCGGCAAACACCGGCAAACCGATGGCTCCTTCAAACAAATAGAGCATCAAGCTCAAGGCACCCAAACGGCTGCCCAACACACCGCCCACCAGCAGCACCGCCAGGGTTTGCAATGTGACCGGCACCGGCCACATCGGCAGCTCAATTTGTGCCGACAGGGCCACCAATAAACTGCCTGCAACGATGAGCAGCAGTTGATAAGTGAGGCCAGCATTAGGACGAACTGCTAAGGATAATACGGTATTTGAATAGGTTATTTTATGTAAACTCACTCGATTCCTCCGATAAAATTGAATGATTTTAGGTTCCGTCGGGCTATAACCCCATCAGGTTGGTTCCGTTTCTCGCTCAAATTTGTGACATCTATCACATGACAGTGCCGTTTTGAGTATGCTACTCTTGAACATGTGAGTTCCTAGGGATGTGCTATGAATGGGGTTTTTGGTGTAGAACGGCCGTTATCATCCCCTGAGTTGAATCAATAATTGAGTGGTCAATCATGAGTATTGCATTTTTATAAGGTAAATATCACTTGCTGCACTTATGAATAAAATGTATGGAGGGGCATATGTCGAAAAAGAAATCGAGTTTCATGAGTTTGATTTGTTTATTATTTGTGACGAGTATGATGCTGCTGCTGACAGATTCGTTGAACATGGTTCGTGCAGATGAGGAAATGACAACTTTATATTTGCCTCTGATCACAAAGCCAATGTCATATCAGATAATTAAGGATCGATTACTCTGGGAAAGTTCAGTAAGTGGCAATATCCTGACCGAAGACTTTGAGAAAGATTTAGCAGATTGGGGAACGCTTGCATTTCCATATGAAACGGGCAACGGCTTTGTTCTTACCGGAGAGAGTTCAGCTCAAATAATTTGGAGTGATACTTTATTGACAAGTGGAAATATAATTCACTTTAGGGATTGGGATGAAGGATTAACATTTTGGTTTCCTGGAGGCACTTCAGTTCAGGCTTTCGGCTTTGATTACCGCGCATCGGAACAATGGTATTTAACATTTAATGATGTAGAAACTATCTCATTACCTCCGAGCAGACCAAGTTTTGTTGGAATTGAATTTTATAGTGAGTACCCTTCAAAATTTGTTCTTTGGAGTGATTCATATGCTCAAGGTGGTTTGACAGTAGACAATATCTCATATATTCCGGTGGAGATACCATAAATTACTATTATGCATCAAGATGATCTATCCAGGTATATTGGACTGCAAAAATATATTGACAGATACGCGAATGAAGAAGCGCGGGTGTGGCTGGCACAAGCGTTGTCAAAGCTCCTGAAAGCTGGGTCTATTTCAGAGCATGGCGCCTCATTTATCATCAACAACCAGGTTATGATTCGCATTAAACCGTTCACGTGGTGGCAGCAGGGAATGGGGATTCGTTGGACAGTAGATGGCGCAATCGAAATGCGAGCGGACAAGGTTTCATGGCAGCAGCCTGTTAAGGTTTATCAATTATCTGGACTAGTTCATGAAGTAAAACATTTGGAGCAGGGAAAGAGGGTGGCATTGTCTCAGTTGGGGGAGGTGCAAGCCTGGTTTACAGAATATAAAGCGGGTCGTGAACTGGGGCTAAGAATGAAACATATCCCAGCAGAAGTTGTCGCTTGGGGCGAGCTGCCCACAAAAGAAAATTTTATCGCTGCCAGAAGAGCCATTATTCAACAACAATCGCGTCGTTATTTGTTCTGGCTTTTACCCCCATATCCATTTGTGGCAAGTTATGAGGTAAATTTGGCTAAGCTGCTTAAACGCCATGATTAAAAGAGGCGTTCTGCGAGCCAAATTGGGCCATCACCCAAAAGAAAAACCAGACAAACGCTATATTTTTACGCTCCCGCAGAGTCTAAGCGTTAACTTGATTCCATTTGACAATGCTAATTTTGTGTTGTAATATTTTGATTAGATATTATGCTAATCAAAAATAAGTGGTTAAGTTTGATAAATTTATAATCAAAAAAACGACTCGACCACATCAAGGAAAATGGGTGATACACCATGAATGAATCAAGTGGACTCAACCAACTCGACCACATTAAACGGAATACTGACCTGACAGAATTGGAGAAAATTGTGCAGGCGTTTGATTTGGTTACAAAAACTGCTATCAGCTACAGCACCCATGAAATTGAGATTGCGTTGGCGCTGGGGGATAAAGAAACGGCCGTTAAAGAGCGCATCAAATCAGGTGGCATTCACATTTCACGGGGTATGTTTGAGTATTGCTACCGGGAAATAACCGGCAGCCGGGAGGCGATATGGCATGAGTAACGATACCTATTCCACACAGCTAGAATCACGCGCCCAATTTTTCAAGGCATTGGGGCATCCGGCAAGATTGCTAATTATCAACCTGGTCAAAGTGAAGCCCCGCCACACGGAAGAATTAGCCGCCATTTTGAATCTAAAATCAGCAACAGTTTCGCACCATCTGTCACAGTTAACGGCCGTTGGTCTGCTCGCTTCTCAAAAAGACCAATACTACCAAATGTACTCACTGACGGGTGACATGTTGGGCAAAAAAATAGAAGAAGTAATCAATATGTCACAACCTGGGCTGGAAACGGCCGTTTCCCAAGATGCCTACCGCGATAAAGTGATCAAAAACTTTTTCAACCGTGGCCGTCTCACCCAAATCCCGGCACAGCAAAAGAAACGGCAAGTCATCATGGAAAAGCTGGTTGAAGAATTTGAGCCGGGGCAGGAATACACCGAACAAGAAGTTAACCGCATCCTCATCGAATTTCATGATGATGTGGCAACCCTGCGCCGCGAATTCATTGCCTTCAAGCTAATGATCCGTGACCACGGCATCTATCAGCGAGCAGTGCACACTTAAACCTCCTTGCCCCAGCCACCAAAAAGCTAGGGCAACCTTCACAGCGAACACGGACATCTCTGGTAGGGGCTTTATACGCAAAGCCCCTACCTTCGGCTGAAATTCAATTTGCGCCAGATTCCAGTGTCACGCCTCCTCAAATTGGGACTAAATCCCCCCCTGACATACCCACACAAAACTTTATAATGAACAGGCAGTATAAGAATTCATTTGTGTTCCCACAACTCATCCTCCATCTAAATAGGAGACCTATATGCAGAGAGTTTTACCACCGCAGTCCGATTCCTCAACAGCGCTTTTTGCTATTGAACTCACCTTTCCCATTGATGAATTTCAGCAGGACTGGAAACAATGCAGCTTACTCGCCAACTACATCGCCGAATACACCGCCTACCAGTTTGATCAACAAGAACGCGCCGAAAACATCGTTTCCACCATCACAAATGAACTACTCGAAGCCATCGTTTATCTGGCACCAACCCAGTCCGATCTTATAATCCATCTCGAACAACTCGAAGACGGACTCCAGTTAAAAACAAGCCATCTGGTTCGTGAAAATTTAATAGCACCATATATTAAATTTCTTGAAGAACTGAAACTTGGGGTTGCCGACGAACCCTATCTGAACCTGTTAACCTCCCCAGAACCATCTGATCATTACTTCAACCAGCTTGGTTTGATGATGATTTCCCATGACTTCGGCGCTCAAATTGTCCGTCTGCCCACGATGCAGCCAGACCGTTTTTGCACCCAACTCTTTATCGCCAACGAGGAATTTCAAGCATGAAACACACCACAGCCACCTATACCCTGAATTACGATCCTCTGGATCAACAAATTAACTTTGAAGGGATGCTGCGCCCTGTCACCACAGATGAGCTAACTGGCATATTAGATTACTTAAAACAAATTCATGATCAAGTTGAAGGCATATTGCGCTTGAACTTTCAGCGCCTGCGTTACATTAACGCCGCTGGCATCAAAGCGCTGTCTCTCTTCATTGATTATGCGCGGAACAAAGATGCCTTGAGCATTAAAGTCATTGCCTCCAGCGTCATTGCCTGGAGTGAACGGGTGCTGCCAAACTTACGCGCCGTTTGGGATAAAGTTGAGTTCTCCATTTACGACAAAAACTTTTACAAGAGCCAGGGTATCATCGAAGACAGCGAATTCATCCCCTTGCTGCGTAATCAAACCCGCATTCTCTGGCCGCTGGAAAAAGACGTGCTTAAAAATCATGGACTGAAGACCGGTATGCGCGTGGCTGATATTTGCTGTGGCTGCGGAGATGTGCCGCTGCTCATCTCTCGTGAATTCAAACCCAGTTACATCCTTGGTGTAGATCATTCTGAAGCGGCCGTGGCGTATGCCCGCACCATGCAAGAAGATTTCAATATCCATAATGCCGAATTCCAACGGGGTGATGCTACCACCCTGATGATCAACGATAACAGCTTTGATTTTGTACTGTGCCGGTTGAGCCTGCAAATCTTCTCTGAACCCGGGTTGATTCTTAAAGAACTGGTGCGTATTGCCAGGCCGGGTGGGCGCATCTATGTTATCTGTGAAGATTACGATTTGATTGTGGGCTATCCAGAAAGTGCCTCCATCCATGAAACTTATCAGCGAGCGGCCGTTTACGGCGACCAGATGGGTATGGATTTACGCAGCGGCAAGAAACTGTTTAGCATGTTGGCTCAAGCGCGACTAGAAGAGATTCAAACAGACCACATCATGCTAGATACAACTAATGCCAATCGGGAAGCCTTTGCCCAGGTGATTGAAAGTTGGAAGGATTTTTCTGTCAATACCATTGGCACAGATTTGAACTTAGATCAGGCTGACCAGAATACACTTCTGTCTGGGTATGAAGCACAATTACGTGCCATCCGCAGTGAAACGGGCTTTACCACCTGGGGTATTGTGGCTTGTTCTGGCAGAAAACCAATGGCGTAATAAATACGTTTTTATGATGATTTTTAGGGATATTTTTGATGTTCAAACGGTTTAAAGGCTTTTTCGACAAGAGTTTTCAACGCAAATTACTAACCTTCAATCTTGTGCTGGTCGGTTTAACGACGTTATTCTTATTCTTCTTCTTGATGAACAGTTTTCGCACGATCACTGATTTTTCATTGGAGAAAAACAAAAATGGTATCACGCAAACGGTCGAGGAATACCTGACGATTTATGCGCAGGAAAAAGCGACCTCCACTTGGCTGCAACTGCAAGCCGCGCAAGATAATCTGACGATTTTAGGCACGACGGCGCAGAAAACGCTTGATAATTACGATGAAATCAAGGCCAACACGGCCGTTTTCGAAATCCCCCTCTTCCAAACAGAGTTAGTAGAAGAACGGGGTGCGCTCACGTCCCCGCTTGATGACAATATCGATGCCCTCATCCCGCCGCCTATCGCTGATAACCCGGCAGCCAAAGAATTGTTAGCTATCTCCGCGCTGCTCAACCTCAATATGGATGCCATCTTCGCTGCAAACGACAGCAACGCCCTTGTCTACTTTGTGGGCAACAAAGAAACGCCTGTGACCCGCGCCTATCCCAATATTCACCTGGTTGAGGTGTTGGGCGATGCCATCAATTTACTCTTTTGGCAGGATTTTTTCCCGGATAATGTTGCGGCCTGGGAAAAGTGGTACACAAATCCTGAATTGCAGGAACAGATTCCCAACCCCATCACCGTTGAAGCCCCTTATGGCGATGCGGCGGGGCAGGGAGCCGTCATGACGATGTTCTACCCGCTGTGGGATCATGAAAAAGATGAATTTGCGGGCGCAGTTGGCCTCGATATTTCGTTGGACAAAATCATTGAAGACGTCCTCTCCATTCGCGTGGCGCAAACGGGGTTTGCCTTCCTGGTCAACAGCCAGGGCGAAGTCATTGCCATGCCGGAGCAGGCCTACGACCTGCTGGGTATCGAACAGGAGCTAATAGATCATGGCGGCTTGTCGTTTAACTCTGGTTTAATGAATGAGGCGCAGGAAACGGCCGTTCAAGACCTGGCCGCCGCCCTGCAAACTGATACGGAAGGTGTTTTCAAACTCAATTTAGCCGCCGACAATACCAGCCACCTCATCGCCTTTGCCAGCCTGCCGCCCCTTTCCAACAACCAGTATGCCGAAGATATTTGGAAAATCGGCATTGTCGTGCCAGAAGCGGAGATTCTGGAGGTTATCAACGAAACCGGCAGCGCCATTACCGACCGCAGCAACCAGATCAGCACCATTTCCATGGCAATGGTCGTCGGTTTTCTGCTCATCGTTACCTTCATCTCCGTTAAATTCTCCAATAGTGTCACCCAGGATTTGCGTACCTTGTCAGAAGCGGCCGAAGAAGTTCGCGCCAAGCATTACGACATCGAAATCGATCTCAAGAGCCGTGATGAAATCGGACAGCTTGGACAAACATTCATGTCCATGACTTCAGAAATTCAGGCGTATACCACCAATCTGGAAGCGATGGTGGCTGAACGCACCGAAGATTTGCAGCAAGCCAACGATGAGATCACGCGGCTCAACGGCAAGCTCAAAGACGAAAACCTGCGCCTGAGCGCGGAACTGGATGTCGCCCGGCAACTGCAAATGATGGTGCTGCCCCCAGAAAGCGAAACCAGCGCCATCCCAGACCTGGATATTGCCTGTTATATGGAACCGGCCGATGAAGTCGGCGGCGACTATTATGATGTGCTAAAAGTAGGCGAGTCTGTCTACCTGAGCATTGGCGATGTGACGGGACATGGGCTGTCCTCTGGTGTGGTCATGCTGATGGCACAAACGGCGTTCCTTACCCTTTCGCAAAGCGGCGAACGAGACATTAACCGTATCCTGTCTGTGCTGAATCAAGTGCTGTACCGTAACATTTTACGCATCCGTGAAAACAAAAATATGACGCTGGCTGTCATCCAATATGACGAAAAAGGGTACAGTGTCGTCGGCCAACATGAAAGCGTCATCATCTGTCGCACAGATGGCACGATTGAAGAGATTGATACCATTGATTTGGGCTTCCCGCTTGGCCTGGACGATGACATCGACGCCTTTATTGCATCACAGCAATTCCAATTGGCGCCGGGTGACGTAATGCTATTGTACACAGACGGCATCACAGAAGCGGAGAACCCGGAGCAGCAGCAATTTGGTATGGAGAAGCTGAAAGCCTTGTTGGCTCAATACCATGATCTGGAAGCCAAAGCGATCATGGAGCATATCATGAAGGATGTGTACGGTTTCATTGATACAACCCCGATTTATGATGACATCACAATGATGGTTATCAAACAGAA
This sequence comes from Anaerolineae bacterium, assembly GCA_014879345.1. Lineage (GTDB taxonomy): Bacteria > Chloroflexota > Anaerolineae > Promineifilales > Promineifilaceae. Next base: position 21,019 of record JACSSI010000006.1, read on the forward strand.
ATAGGCAGATTTTTATGACTGATTTGACAGGTACGCCACAAATTTTTGGTACTTGGGAAGCGTTAACGGCCGTTTCCCACCACTATGCCGCCATGAACCTCCATGCCACTCACCTCGCCAATCACTGGCGGCGCAACAGCCTCAGCTCCGATTACTGGGCTGCCTACGCCGCCCTCCAGATTCCCGAGACAGTGCCGACTGGTTGGCTGCGGCGCGACGATGTTAATTATGTGCTTTCCTATTTACTCAACGAACTGTTTGAAAACTGCGCCAAATTTAGCGCGGGGCCTGAGCAAACTGTGCATTACCAGGCCTGGTTTGAGGACGAACGGATGGTGTTCCAGTTTACCAATCACATTACGCCGGCGGGGGAACGGCCGTTTATCACCCTCATCCAGGAATTGTTAACCAGCGACCCGGATGAGCTCTATTTCCAAAAGCTGGAAGAAAACGCTGAACAAGAGATAAGCGCTTCCGGCTTGGGCTACCTCACCCTTATCAAAGATTACGGTATCCAATTCGGCTTCCGCTTTCGACCGATCAATGCAGAGATAACGGCCGTTGACGTGCAAGCCCACGTCAGCCTAAAAGAAGCAGCATTTTAACGACTTGACTTATATTCAGCGCGACGAGGGCTGAGCCTGTCGAAGCCCGCCATGCACCAGCCTTCGGCAAGCTCAGGCTTTGCTCGCTGGGTATAAAAATAAACAGACCCGCAACGAATGCCAGCGCAGAACAAACTCTGCGCCCTGCGTTCTCCGCGGTTAAAAAAGGGAGATTGAATCAACATGAGTGTAGAAATAGTTAGCGGTGAAGAATACACCGTCACCTACAACGATAGCACCGAAAGCCTCACCTTCGATGGCTCCATGCGGCTGCGTACCTCCGAAGAATACGAGCCCATCAACGAGTTAATGCAGCAAGCCTTGAGCAGCACTCCGGAAGGCAACCTCTTAACCATGGATTTCAGCAGCTTGAAATTCCTAAACAGTTCCGGCATCAACATCATCAGCCGCTTCGTCATCGCCGCCCGCAAACAAGGCACAGTCCCCCTCAAAGTCGTCGGTAATCAAGACATCTACTGGCAGCAGAAATCGTTGACAAATTTGCAGCGTCTCTGGTCAAGCGTTCAAATCGAAATCCAATAAATTAATACGTAGTGGGTAGTGCGTAGTGATCCTCTCTACGCACTACCCACTACGCATTACCCAATAGCCTCACCCGGTGCAACATGGCAGATTCTAAACCGAATCAACAAACTGAAATCAAAGCCCTGAAAAATCGCATCAGCGAATTAGAAGACGAACTTTCAGATACACAAGTGCTTTACGAGACCACCATGGAGCATGGAACCTCGTTAGAAAACGAGTTGATGACCCAAAACGACCGCATGGCCGAACTGCAAAGCAAAATGCGCAAATACCTGTCGCCGCAGCTCTTCCAGGCCCTGGTTGGCGGCACAGCCGACGCCGACACCAAATCTCACACCCGCGTCAAACTCACCATCTACTTCTCCGACATCGTTGGCTTCACCGACCTGACTGATTCCGTCGAGCCAGAACTGCTCTCCAGCGTTCTCAACAGTTACCTGACACGTATGTCGGAAATTGCCCTGCATTATGGCGGCACGATTGACAAATTTGTGGGCGATGCTGTCATGGTCTTCTTTGGTGCGCCGGAGCCGCTAGAGGCACAAGCGCAAGCTGAACGATGTGTGCGCATGGCTTTGGAAATGCGTGAAGCGATGTATCCGTTACGGGCTGAGTGGAAGCTAAAAGGCATTACCCAAATGCTGCAAGTTCGGGCTGGTATTAATACTGGCATCTGCACTGTAGGTAACTTCGGCAGCGAAAACCGTATGGATTACACCATCATAGGCAATCAAGTGAACTTAGCGGCTCGTCTGCAATCGGCGGCTCCCCCAGATGGCATTTATATGTCTAGTAAGACCTATTCGTTGGTGGAGGATTTGGTCGTCGCTAATTTTATTGGCTCCAGGCAATTCAAAGGCATCCACAAAGCGGTTGATGTGTGGGAGCTAACGAGCCTCTCTCAAGAAAATCTGCCTGACTCTCGCTATCTGGAAATTATTGACAACCACCTGCGGATCAAAGAAGTAGATGTTGACGCCGCCATCCTCTCTGGTGATGAGAGAGACGCCATCCAAAAAGCGCTCTCCCGCGCCCTGGTTCATCTTGCCGCCAATACGCCTCACCCTGTAGATGAAAAATAGCTCAGGTTCGTAGTCGCCACTTCAGTGGTAAATGATGGCTGAAGCCATTACTACGAACCTGACAATACGGCGTCCTCCTCATCACAATGGAGACAGTTTAGCGTTTGCCCCAGTTTCGATTGGCGACCAGCTTCATGCGTCACCCATACGCGTGTTTCAAACGGTGGATTATGCCGCACATGCTGTCGATGTCCGCATTCTAAATCTGCTGCCCAATCCCCATTTTCATCTGTATGAAAGCCTACAACTTTTCGTTCCATGAATATCTATAGTCTCATGCTCGCTATCTTTCTTGATGTCTTGATTTTACTCAAGTAAGGTATAGTGAGCTAAAGGCGTCTTGATGGATGTTGTAGTTTTATTAGCATGGCCCATAATAAACTCAGGAGAAACTTATGAATGATGCTATCTTGCACAAACGTTTGATTGATAATTTGCATAAAAATGGTGCGATATTGAGCCATATCTTACAAGGCGTTGCTCAAGCTGATGCTGCTCGTTGGCGTGATGGCGCCGATGGTTGGACGGTTTTGGATGTGATGTGCCATTTACGTGATTATGAAGCTATTTTCCGAGAACGGGGCGAATTAATGATGGGAGATAATGTGCCTACCTTCCCTGTGTATGACCATCTTGCGATGGTGGTAGAGCGCGAATACTCTTCCCAAGAGCTGCTGAGTGTGTTAGCTGAATTTATAGTATCACGGGAGAAAACGGCCGTTTTCTTCACCAATCTCACTGCCGCCGACTGGGACCGTACCGGCAACCATGTCGAGTTTGGCCTGTTTACCATGTCCAGCCTCGCTGCCCACATCGTCTGGCACGACAGCAACCACATCGAACAAATGACGCGGATCATTGCGGAAAGCCAATAGATTGCCATCGCGTAGTACTGTAATCCTAGCTGAGAGGATTCTATTGTGAAAAATGTCACTAGCGTGGGTTTTGCGTATAGTAGGCGTAGGAACGGCGTAGAGACATGCGTATACATTCTGTCATAGAATAGTAGTCGAAGGGTAAAATCTCTTCTTCTTCTCCTCCTTTTAACGAGAGTCAGGTTTCGGCGTTCCTGGCTCTCCAAAAAACTCCGGGCTGGTCTTTTGAGACCAGCCCGTTTATTT
>JACSSI010000385.1 GCA_014879345.1 Anaerolineae bacterium
ATTATCAAATAAATACAGGGTCTGACCAAATAGAGATTTGTTAACTCCCTCTCATGGAGGCCAAGACCTGACAGGTTTATGAGCGCGCTGGTCTGTAAAGATAATGTGCTATGAAAAGATGACTACCCAACAAGGTGTCACGTAAACCTGTCAGGTCTTTTCTAATAAGTTATGGCGTAAACCAGTTGAGGGTGGGGCGTTGTGGCGGGGGAACGGCCGTTTCCACATCGTCATCAAACCACAAGTCATCCTCAATGGTGACAGGGCGGCTGAAGGGGAAGGCGCTACGCATCGCTTCATTGAGCGGACGAGGCAGTGTTTGCCAGTAAGCCGTTTGCTGTGCCACAGACGGCCGCGCCGGAATGAGCCGGTAGCTGGGCAAAGGAGGTTGATAGCTGAGAAATTTGAGCCAGCGCCACACCGCTAACGGATTTTGGCTGTGCTGCGTGATGAAACTGCCTTCTAACCATAACGGCGTCATGCCGTCAAACTGATCTGAGCCAGGGAACGGGACCACGCCCATCGACGATAACTGTAAAAAATGTTCATAATACACAGGCTCCTCAACCCGTACGGCTGCCTGCCAATTCCAACGCGCCTGGTCGTCTTTTGACCGTGCGGGTGCTAAACCCGATGCGGTAAGCTGCTGATTCCAGGCCAATGCCGCGTTTATGTGCGCTGGCGTTAGCGCCGTCTGGCAGCGAATGACGGCCGTTTCGGCACAGTCGGCTTGCCAATTGTAAGCGTAGGCAAAGAGCGAATCGCGCCCGGCATCCAGGAAAACGGTGTAGTGCAGGGCTGAGTTAACGGCCGTTACTGCCTCTTGCAGCGCCTGTAAATCCTCATTCATCTCAGTCCAGGTCCAGTGCAAAGACGGTTCTGCCAGTCCAGCGTCCCGATAGAGCTGCTTGTTGTAAAAAAGCAGGCGCATGGTGGCGGCTTGCGGCATAAACCACAGGCGCTCGCGCCACCACGCACCTTGCCAAAGCTGCTGATAAAAGTCACCCTTGTCGAAAGTGATGTCAGATTCTAACAAGGGCGTCAGGTCGTAGACAGTGCCGCTGGCAATCATTTGGGCGGAAGGAGGGAACGCGGCGCCGTCGAATCCAGCCAATTCCTGCGGATTCGTTGGCAAGTCGGCCAGCGTTACAAGTTCTACACGAATATCGGGATTTTCTGCCATGAATTGGGTGGCGGCCGCTTCATAGTCAATTGTGTTGAGGTTGAGGAAATTTTTAGGTGGCAGCGCGATGCGAATGGTGGCGGGGTTGAGATAGGCAGTTAACCGTTTTTCGAGCAAGTCCCAATAGGCGTCGGCGGGCTGCCCCGATGTGTCCAGGGCGAAAATGCGCGGCGAGGGTATTTGAACAGCGTGGCGTAAGGCTATTTCCGACAGTGAATCTGACACGAGCAGTGTTAAAGATTGGCACTGCTGCTGACACTGCTGTGCCACAAATGTGATGATGTCGAGTGTCCAATCTTCGTCCACTTCGTAGGTATAAAGCGTGCCCCATTCCGCCTGACGCGCTTCCAGTTCACCCCAATAGGCGGCATCACCGGGTATTTGTTGATAGCGGGAGCCGCGCCCCTCAAAAAAGAGCAGTTTTTGATAGGTTTCGTCATTTTGTGTCCAGGTGGCACTGGCCCACACTTTTTCTTGATTGGTCTCAACTCGCGTGATGGTAAGTCCCGCCTGTTGGGCAGCTTGATTGAACGGCAGCAGTTGAGCCGCTTGCCAGCCCGGATCAGACGCATGGGTGCTGAAAAACAAGTCGCCATCACCAGTCAGGAAGGCGGTGTGCTGTAAATCGAGCAGGGTTTGCAAGTCTGCTCGAATTTCGGAATCAACCTGCGCCAACCGGCGTTGACTGAGGAACCACCCACCAGCCAGGAATAGGATGATAACGGCCGTTACCAGCCAAAAGCCAATCATTTCCCAGGAGCGCTGCGGTTTAGTGGAGCCAGGAGGCGGGTCAAATTCCGTGTCGGTTTGCCATTGGAAATTGTTGCCCATGCGCTACACCATAGCGGATTCAGGCTGTGAAATCAAGCGTCTATCAACCGATGGGTTGATTTGTAAATCAAACGGCCGTTACCCCCCATTCCACCGCCCGATTGGTTACAGCCTGCCGAGGAAAGCGTATGATGAAGGCATGAAACAGTAAGCAGTGTTCAGTGAACAGTTTTCAGTGTTCACTGAACCATGATAAATGGAGATATTCAAATGAAAGACGAAACGATTCAAGAATTTAAGAACCAGGAAAAAGAAAGTGCACCAAAACGCACGAATGCATTGGGCGGTATTTTTATGATTTTCATGGGTGGGATGGCTTTGTTGGCCCTTTCTGGCGTTGAAGTTTTTGGGCGCAGCCCCTGGATTTTGTTCGCACTACTGCCCCTATTTTGGATTGTAGCCGCGGCCTATAACAAATATGTGGAAAACGGCCGGAAGATAGATAAGCAAATGGTTTTCACGTTGAGTTTTGGCTTGATTCCCGTTGCTTACATTTTATTCCCAATGCTGGAACTGTCCGTCAACGTGTTATGGCCGATGACGATGATTTTCATTGGATTAGGCATCATTCTTTTCCGCGACAGATAGTTTAAAAGCGGGAACACAGAGTGGCACAGAGAAGGCACAGAGATACACAGAGCGTTTTAGAGAAAAATCTCCTTTTCTCCGTGTATCTCTTTTAAGCTCTGTGAATCTCTGTGTTCCCCAAATAGGAGTTAGCATGAACGTGATTGAAGTACAGCATTTACGAAAACAATATGGGGCGGTAACGGCCGTTGCCGACATCTCATTCACCGTTAAAAAGGGCGAAATATTCGGTATCGTTGGCCCCAACGGCGCAGGCAAGACAACCACCGTGGAAACCCTGATTGGTCTGCGTAAACCGGATGGCGGCACAGTGCAGGTTTTGGGATTCAATCCCCAAACAGACGCCTCCGAGCTACGACAGCGCATCGGCATCCAATTGCAGCAAGCCGCCATTCCCAATCGCATGAAAGTGTGGGAAGCGTTAGACATGTACGCCACCTTTTACGACCACACCGTCCCCTGGGAACCCCTTCTTGAACAATGGGGCCTGGCCGAAAAGCGTAACGCCACTTTTAGCAAGCTATCCGGTGGGCAAAAACAACGCCTGTTTATCGCCCTGGCGTTGCTCAACGACCCAGAAGTCGTCTTTCTTGACGAGCTGACAACGGGCTTGGATCCACAAGCACGCCACGCTACCTGGGATGCGGTACGAGCCATCCGCGACCAGGGGAAAACCGTCATACTCGTCACCCATTTCATGGATGAAGCGCAAGAACTGGCTGATCGCGTGGCGATTATCGACAAGGGGCAGGTGGTGGCGTTAGACACCCCGCAAGGCTTGATTGATGGCTTGGGCGGCAACAACCGCGTGCGCTTCACCAGTCAAAACGGCTTCAATCCAGAGGATTTACGGCCGTTATCAGGGGTCACGCAGATAGAACAGCAAGGAAAACAAGTCATCGTGCATGGCAATGGGGCGCTGCTCGTCAATGTGGTACTGGCATTGTCACAACAGAACTTTATCCCCACGGATTTGCACAGTGAGCGAGCCAATTTAGAAGATGTGTTCCTGTCCTTAACCGGCAGAACAGTTAGAGTGTAAATAGCGACAAAAACCTGACAGGTTTAAGAAGTTCATGGGCTTTGATGTCCATTTTGCAAGCCGTTTCATCTATCACGGTGAGGTGGTGCTGAAAACCTGTCAGGTTTGGTTGAAAGGAGATTATCATGCAAGCTGTAGGTAAAATGACCTGGATAGAATTGAAATTGAAAATGCGGGAGCCAATTGGTGTGTTTTTTACGCTGGTTTTTCCGCTGCTGCTGCTCTTTTTGTTTGGCACGATCTATGGCAATGAGCCAACCCCGTTTTTAGGCGGACACGGCAGTGTAGATAATTCCGTGCCGGGCTACATCGCCATGATCATCGGCACGATTGCTTTAACGGGGCTACCTGTCGTTTTGGGTGAATACCGTGAACAAGGTATCTTGCGCCGATTGCAAGTGACACCGTTGTCGTCAACGGCCGTTCTCGGAGCGCAAATCTCGACGTATATTGTGTTAGCCCTGTTCGGTACGGCGCTCGTGGTACTCTCCGGGATGATGGTGTATGGCCTGGCCGTTCCCAGTGCGCCCATTGCCGTGCTGCTGGCGATTATCTTATGCTGCATCAGCTTTTTCTCTGTGGGATTTTTGTTAGCCGGGGTAATGCCGACCGCCAATGCCGCGCAGGCGGTGGGCATGGCTTTGTTCTTCCCCATGCTCTTCCTCTCCGGGGCGGCCATGCCCCAGGAAGTGCTGCCAGATGCTTTGGTAAACTTTAGCCAACTGCTGCCGTTGACACACGTTGTCAATCTGCTCAAAGGATTGTGGTTTGGTGAAGGCTGGGATGTAACGGCCGTTGTCGTCCTCATCCTCATGTTCATCATCGCCACCATCCTGTCGGCAAAAACATTCCGCTGGGAATAGTAACAGGAAGCAGTGTTCAGTAAACAGTGTTCGTTTATGTCTTCAATAGTTCACCACCCCCTCCAAAGCCAGACCGATCCCCTCTCCCTTTGGGGGAGGGTTAGGGTGGGGGAAACCTTTGTGACACGTACAGTTTTCAGTTCTCCGTTATAATAAAGTCGAGTGGAAACCTTAAATGCTATGAATGACATAGACCAACCTTCCTCAACCTCACTTGCTCGCAGCCAAGACGCCTGGGAACGCACAAATTTCCTCTGGTCAGCTATTTTCCTGGGGGCGGTGTTCTTGTCGCTGTTTTTTTTACTGCGGGATCAGTCCATAACAGGCGCGGCTCGGCAAACGGCCGTTATCCTCTCCATCATCATCATAGCCTGGCATATTGGCTGGGTTGTGTATTACCGGCGCGTCATCCACATGCGCTTCCATCTGGTTAGCGGCTTAATCTACACCAGCGTTCTGGTTGCCCTGTGGTTTGCCCTGGTACAAATCGACGAAGCCTTCTATTTCATCCTCTTTGGGCTGATTAGTCAGTTCTACATCACGCTCACCATACGCTGGGCTGCCATTTTTACGGTGCTGGTTTTGGGGCTGATGGCCTACATGCAAACCATCGGCGAAGGGAATCCGTTTAGCTGGCAAATCGTTCTCCTGTACGCCATTATGGCCTCAGTCGGCATTATGATTGGCGTATGGCTGGAACGGATTATTCGCCAAAGTATAGAACGACGCGACCTCATTGAGCAGTTGGAAGCTACCCAGTTGGAATTGGCCGAATCCGAGCGCAAAGCAGGCGTTTTGGCCGAGCGCCAACGGCTGGCGCACGAAATTCATGATACCCTGGCGCAAGATTTCATCAGCATCATCATGCACCTGGACGCCGCCGAACAAAGTGTGCGCCCTGAAGATGAGACGGTGCAGCGCCATCTAAGTCAAGCGCAGGCGGCCGCACGGAACGGCTT
>JACSSI010000386.1 GCA_014879345.1 Anaerolineae bacterium
ATGACGGAACGGCCGTTATCGCTGAATATGGCTGGCGTTGTCTCAATAATCACACCATCGAACTCTCTCCCGCTATTGAAGAGATGCTAAACCGGGTCGATAACACGGTAGCAGACCTGGATGGCATTGCCGTGGCGATTGGGCCAGGCTCTTATACCGGTTTGCGTGTAGGCTTGGCACTGGCAAAAGGCATGGCATTGGCAAATCAGATTCCGCTCTTTGGTGTACCGACGCTCGACATTGTTGCCTTTTCCATTGACGAGTCCCCGCTGCAACTGCTCGTCGCCGCTGAAGCAGGCCGCACCCGCGTATGTGCCGCCGTTTACCAATGGCACGACCGGCAAGGCTGGAAACCACGCCGTCCGCCTGTGATTGATACCTGGGAAAATATCGTGGCTAGCATCGAAAAACCAACCTTGTTTGCCGGTGAAATTACACCAAAAGCGAGCAAACTAATTCGTAACAGCAGCCAGCAGTTTACGGTAGCTAACCCGGCTGTCTCCACACGACGTGCTGGCTTTTTGGCCGAAATTGGCTGGCAGCGCCTGCGCAAAGATCAGGCCGATGATGCCGCCAGTCTGGCCCCCATTTACCTGCGCGACCCGGCCGGGAACTGATGGTGTTCAGTATTCAGTGACGGATTCACCATCTGCTTACTGAACACTGTAAACTTATATTACTCCTCATGCTAACTGCTCCCCCATTTTATTGCCGCAATATGCTGCTGGAAGATATACCTGAAGTCATGGCGATTGATGTCCGTTCGTTTCCCACGCCCATGAAGGAAAGTATGCTGCGATATGAGTTGGTTGAGAATCAACTGGCACATTATCAGGTGTTGGCACAAAAATTTACCATAGGCGATGCCTCGGAGAAAAGAATTGTTGGTTTTGCAGGGTATTGGCTGATGGGGGATGAGGTGCATGTCAGCACCATAGCAGTACAGCCTGAACTGCGGGGGCAGCATTTGGGAGAAATGCTTTTACTCAACATGTTGTTCCTCGCTTATGAACATCCCGCTTGTCTGGTTACGCTGGAAGTACGACGCAGCAATGTGGCTGCCCAGCAGCTTTACGCCAAATATAATTTTGCGGTGGTGGGTGAGCGCCCCCGCTATTACAAAGACACCGGGGAAGATGCTATTTTGATGACGGCTGAATTATTAAACGGCCGTTACCACCAATTCCTCATCGCTCAAAAACAAACACTCCTGGCACAAATTCAGACTAAGGCTTAACGCCACAACTGCTGTATAAAGATTAAGAGGAGTGTCCACTCTTTACTCTTTACTCTTTACTCTTTAATTTTTTAACGGAAAGGGAAGCAACTTATGAAAATATTCATCACCGGCGGCGCAGGCTTTATTGGGTGCAACAGCGCCGACCATTTTTTACAACAAGGTCACGATGTTGTTATCTTCGACAACTTATCTCGGGTGGGAACCCCGGCCAATCTGGCATGGCTGCAAGCCAATCACAGGGATCGTCTCAGCTTTGTAAAAGGCGATATTCGTCATTATGATCAACTGGCGCAAGCCATTAACGGGGCTGACGTGGTATTGCATCTTGCCAGCCAGGTAGCCGTCACCACCTCAGTTCTCAACCCCCGTGAGGATTTTGAAATCAATGCCCTGGGTACGTTTAACGTGGTGGAAGCCGTGCGCAACCATGCGCCAGCAGCGGCTGTGCTCTATTCCAGCACCAACAAGGTGTATGGCGGTATGGAAGCGGTGGGCGTGGTGGAGAAAAACGGCCGTTATACTTACGCCGATCATCCCTATGGCATCAGTGAAACCTACCCGCTCGATTTCCATTCCCCCTACGGCTGCTCCAAAGGCACCGGCGACCAATACGTGCTCGACTACGCTCGTATCTATGGCTTACGCACCCTCGTCTTCCGCCAATCCTGTATTTACGGCGAACGGCAGTTTGGCGTAGAAGACCAGGGCTGGGTAGCCCACTTCGTCATCGCCACCCTGTTCAACCGCCCCATCAGCATCTACGGCGACGGCAAACAGGTGCGCGACTTGCTCAACGTCAAAGACCTCATTCGCGCTTACGAAGCGGGTCTAGCCCGCATCGACGACCTCAGCGGCACTGCCATCAACCTCGGTGGTGGCCCCCACAACACGCTCTCTGTGTGGACAGAATTTGGCCCCCTGCTCGCCTCTTTAGCCGGGCACGAGGTGCCGATCACCCACCATGAATGGCGTCCTGGAGACCAGCGTGTCTTCATCGCCGACATCCGCAAAGCCAAGGAACTGCTCGGCTGGGAACCACAAATATCCCCGCAAGCAGGCATCACAGACCTGTATCGCTGGGTGGAAAGTAACAAAGAACTTTTTTAAGGATGAAGGATGAGCGATGAATAGGTTGATTCATCACTCATCCTTCATCCTTCATCCTTCCCATTTCTCCTTTGCCTTCTCCCCTTCAGAATGCTAAACTAGCTCCATGTCCCAAGCCCTCTATCGCAAATGGCGACCCGCCCGATTTGATGACGTCGTTGGTCAAGAACACATCACAGAAACGCTGCAAAACAGCGTGATTGCTGACCGTGTCGGTCATGCGTACCTGTTTTGTGGCCCTCGCGGCACGGGCAAAACGACCTCGGCGCGGCTGTTGGCGAAGGCGGTCAACTGTTTGGATGATGATTTGGCAGAACGGCCGTGTAATCAATGTGCCAACTGCATCGCTATCAGCGAAGCGCGGTATCTTGACCTCATTGAAATCGACGCCGCCTCCAACACGGGCGTAGATGACATGCGCGATCTGCGTGACAAGATCAACTTTGCCCCCAACAACGGCCGTTTCAAAGTCTACATCATCGACGAAGTGCATATGCTCTCCACAGCCGCCTTCAATGCCCTGCTGAAAACGCTTGAAGAGCCGCCTCCCCACGCCATGTTCATCCTGGCAACCACCGAAGAGCATAAAGTCCCCGTCACCATCAAATCCCGCTGCCAACAGTTCAACTTCCGGCTGTTAACGGTGGCTGAAATCGAACAGCGATTGTTATGGCTGGCTGAAAAAGAAGATCTGACCATCGAGCCAGATGCGCTGGCCTTAATTGCGCGACAGGGTGGCGGCAGTGTACGCGACTCGGAAAGCTTGCTCGACCAGTTGGTGATTACGCCTGGCGATACGATTACATTAGAACGGGCACAAATGGTGTTAGGCACGGCCTCGGAAACGGCCGTTATCAACCTGACCGACGCCTGGCTCAACCGAAATGGCAGCAGCGGTCTCGCCATCATCCATGACGCGCTCGGTTCCGGCACCGACTCCCGCCAGTTCTGCCGCCAAATGGTAGGCTATCTGCGTGAACTGCTGCTGCTGCAAGCGGGCGGTTCTGAACTGGTGGTCGATGGCACAGCCGAACGCAAAGAAACCATGCTCGCCCAGGCACAACGCGCCCCACGTCAAACCCTCATCGACGCGGTTAAAGGGTTCAACGAGGCAGCGCTCACACCAGCAAGCAGTTGGCAGCCACAATTGCCGCTCGAACTTGCCTTCATCGAACTGCTGCCAGCCGAACCAGGCCCGATGACAGTCGCTGCACCGCAACCTGCGACTGCGACCGCAACCGCGACCACGACTGTCGCACAACCTGTCGCGGCAACTGCGCCAACGCCAGCCGGGAAACCGCAGCCAAAAGCAGCGCCTCCGCCCAAGCCAAAACCTGTGCAGACAGCCCCACCCCCACCGGAACCTGAGTATGAGCCACCGCTGGCACAGCCAACAGTCACCAAAGAAAAGTCAACGGAAAAAGCAGATCCCCCAACACCCGCCCCGTCTATCGCCTTGTCTGATGTGGCTCACATCGCTATATCCGATGTGATGGGTTGTTGGCCGGAAATGATCAGCCTCGCCGGGCAGTCTGAGCGGAATTTGCCACCCTTGCTCAACATGAGCAAGCCGTTGGGTTTGGAAGGCGATGTCATCATTCTGGGCTTCGATTTCCCCATTTTTAAGGACAAATTCGATAAACATCCGGGTGCGCCCCAGCTTATCGGTGACGTGTTTAGCCATCTGCTGCAAACAAAATGCAATGTGCGTGCAGTCGTAACCAGCGATTACACCATTCCCATTCAAAAAGAAGAATTCGACGCCCTGGCTGATGAGCTGGGCGGCGTTGTTCATGAAGAATAATAAACAGTTAATCGTGTCATTCTCGCGAAGGCGAGAATCCACAGCACGTGACATCTAGATTCCCACCTTCGTGGGAATGACAGTTCTGTGACCAAAAAACGGAGATAATTTATATGTCAAAACGATCAATTCGCCGTCAAAGCTCAAAAGGCAGTGGTGGCGGCAAACTCAACAAAGGCAATATGATGGCGCGGATGCAGGCCATGCAGCAGCAAATGGCAGAAGCGCAAGAAGCGCTCGCCAATGAATCCGTCACCGTCACCACAGGCGGCGGCGCTATCAGCATCGTCATGTCTGGACATCAGCGCGTTGAATCGCTCACCATCGACCCCGAGGTCTTGGACCCGGAAGATGTGGAAATGCTGCAAGATATGCTCATGTCGGCGGTGAACGCGGCCATTGAGCAGTCACAGGCGCTCTCGGCTGACCGCATGGAAGGCATTACTGGCGGCCTCGATTTAGGCGGCGGTCTGGACAGCTTGCTAGGCGGTCTGTAACCATGGCGCAGGCTGTTCTGCCTCAACCGGTACAACGGCTGATCAATGAGCTGTCGCGGCTGCCTGGAGTTGGCCCTAAGTCGGCGGCGCGGCTTACTTTTTATTTGCTGCGCACAGCGGATGAACAGGCACTGGATTTAGCGCAGGCGCTGCAAGATTTGATTGAGCGTACTCAATTTTGTTCGACCTGCTTTAATATCACGGAAGAAGACCCCTGCCTCATCTGCCAGGATGCGGGGCGAGATCAATCCATCTTATGTGTGGTGGAGGAGCCGTTGGATGTGTTGGCAATTGAGAGGAGTCGGGCGTTTAACGGCCGTTATCACGTCCTCCATGGTGCCATTTCCCCAGTAGAAGGGGTGGGGCCAGAAGATTTGCGGGTAGCGGAACTGGTGGAGCGCGTAGAGCAAGGCAAATTCCGCGAACTCATCCTCGCCACCAACCCCACGCTGGAAGGGGAATCAACCTCCCTCTACATCCAGCGCCGCCTCGCCCGCGAAGGTCTGCGCATCACCCGCCTCGCACGCGGCCTCCCCGTCGGCGGCGACCTCGAATACACAGACGAAATCACACTGAGTCGCGCCATGGAAGGCAGGCAGGAACTGTAGAAGTTGCAAGGTAGCAAAGTGGCAAAGTGGCAAGGTAACAGCGCCATTTCTTAACCTTGTAACTCTGCTACTTTGCCCCCTTTTTCTTTTTGCCTTTAAACGGCCGTTGTGCTAACATTCTCGCTCGTTGGTGCGGTGTCGCCAAGCGGTAAGGCAGCGGACTTTGAATCCGCCATCCCCAGGTTCGAATCCTGGCACCGCAGCT
>JACSSI010000387.1 GCA_014879345.1 Anaerolineae bacterium
GGGGAAGGGTAGCGTGAGATGGGGAAATGGACAAGAAAAGGGAACGGCCGTTTGGGGGAAACGGCCGTTCCTGAATTACTACTTCTGAAGGGATGAAGATTATTTGATCGTTGCTGGAAGGAATACGTGATAACCAATCCAATAATCAGCATCTGCCTCAATCACTTGGATAGAAGTCGCATCGGGTTCCGTTGCTTGACTATCATACAAATTGAGAGTGCCATCTCCGGCAGACAAGGCAGTAACTTCAATATAGGCCAAGACATCATCCCCTGAAACCCCAACTGGCGCACCAAAAGTAGCAGCACCGAAATTTACCTGCCCGATTAAATTATTAATGTTAGAACCTACTGTCACAGCAGTTCGGCCTGTACTGCTGAGAAAATCGGTAAAGATAACATCTGTCACTTGTAGATGAACCGGATTAAAACTCAAATTGATTTCATATGCAGCCAGATTGACAGCAGCGACATTCAGAGCAATTTGACGAGTTTCCCCAGGTGACAAGTCCAGCATTTCTGGTGTGAGAGATAAAGTAATGGGGGAATTAGCTGCTAAACCATTGATCTGGTTGACTTGATTAGGCCAGTTCCATTGCGAAGCCACCAATTGCACGTCAACAATGTCAATATCCCCATCATCATCAAGGTCATAAAAAGCACTGTAGCCAACATCCCCAATTTGTGTTCCCCACCGTCCAGCAACTTTTTGGATATCAACCACATCTACATCATTGTCGCAATCTAGATCAGCCCAATAACAGTTGGAACCTTGAATTGTAACTGTACCATCAGCCAGATAGGAATTGATAACGCTGCCAGAGGTATCAGTTAGTTGGCCGGTTGTGAAGTCGAGTGTGGCTGTTCCGGCTTGCTGCGGTGTGAAACAGATGTTGGCCAGTGTGCCACTACCATTTGGCCCAGCCTGACTGCCCACTGTGCCTGCCCCAAAATTGATACTGCCAGTCGTGTTATTAATCGTGGGGCCAAGGGGAATAGATGTCCGCCCAGTGCTGGTCAAGAAAGCGCCCAACGATGCCTGAGTGACCTGTAACAATGCGGGTGGGAAACTCAATTCAAATTCAAAGCTGCCCAGGTCGGTTACATCGGCTGTGGTCACGTCTACACAAAACTCGCCTTCGGAAAGAGCGATGGTTTGGCTGGCCAGACTAATCCGAATAGGACTGCCTGTTGGCGGAGCCGTGTTAGTGCTGCCACAGGCTGACCAGTATCCAGAATTGACCTGATAACTGCCGCTTTGCATCAAACCGGTTTCGTGAGACTGTCCAGTCGTGCTGTTAACAGTGAAACTAGCTGAAGATTTGCTGCCTCCACCCATGCCAAAGGTGCGGCAAGAGAGGGCGTAGTTGGTTGAAGTTGGTGGCAATAGTGTCAATTCAGCCGTGACCGTAGTGTTCATTGTTTCAGATATATTACCAGCTTCATCTTGGACCTGAGCGTAAATGGTTTGTGGCTGTTCAGTTTCATTTAACTGCCACACCCTTTGATCGGCAAAAGGTTCCCATTCTGTCCAGGTTTGTTCATCATTGCTGAATCGCATCTGAGTGATTTGACTGCCTTCGTCTTCGGCAACTAACGTCAAATGTACATTCAAGGTGTTGACCACATTACTGCCGCTGTCGACCACCAGCGTGCCGGTTGGTGAAATCGGATCGTAGCGCCAAACGGCCGTTGTGTGCCATTCGCTTATATTTCCTGTGTCATCTTGGGCAGCTACCCGAAGATAACGGATTGTTGGACCATCGGCAGGATTCAATTTTTCTGATGGTGTTATTGATGTGCTAGAAATTGAAGTTTCGGCCGATCCTTGGGGGTCATCCCCCCAATACACGAGATAAGCCACCACTTCCCCGGTTTCATCTACGGCTTCCGGCCAAGACAAATTTGGTGGTAACGGTTCGTTTGTAGTAGTTATAACCGATTCAAAAGTTGCTGGCCAGGCTGGTGCAAGGTCTTCAAACAAAACCCGCTCAAGAGTGAGCGCTGGTTCGATTTCAGACGGGGAAGGCAATGGGGTAAAGGCGTTATTTTCCAGACCCGTCAAACCGAACATAGAAAGTGTATTGTTGTAGGCCAAACCGCTATCAAAACCAAAGTTATTCCAAATCTGATAGAATAAATTAACGCCACCATCACTACTGCCGCCCCAACCCGTGCCAGCGTGTGGTGTGTAAGTGAATTGTCCAGCAATGGCATTGGTTGCAGGGGCGACAGTTACGCCATCCAATGTCTGTTTGCCCACACCCACTTTCCAACCAGTCGGTGTCTGACCGGTACTTTGAATCGTATTGTGATACCAGCGGAAAGCCTGGGCTGCTTTATCAACTTGGTCTCTGGCAGTGGACGGAGAACCATAACCCATTATCCAGCCCATGTTGCTGGGGCGTGTGGCAGTTGTTACTCCGCTACTTTCTTTTTGTAACGTAGTCAAAAGCACTTTGGGACTGATTTGATGAGTAGATGCAGCCTGAACAATGACATCAGCCAAATCAATGGTGACGCTGTCTACATCTACTACGGGGTTTTTAAAATAACTATTATGCACTGTCAAAAAGTTGCGGATATCCTGAACAGACATCGAATTGTAAGCAGTCAATTCAGCATCAGTTAAAAAAGCAGTATTATAAGTAGGAGTTTGTGTGGTTGTTGTACATCCGCAACAACCTGCACCGCAAGCCACCGTACTATTTTGAGAATAGGGTGTATATACTCCACCAGTTGGAATGGTTCCTTCTACAAAATTTACGGCTAACCAGTTTGGTGGATTACATCCAGTTTGTATGTCGCATCCGGCTGAATTATCGAATGTTGTTGACACATTAAAATGCAAATGTGCTCCAAAGGTATATCCGGTATCACCTGAATAGCCAAGGCAATCTCCTTGGGCAACATTGTAAGTTGATCCATTTGTTCCAGTTACCCAAGAATTTGTTTGGAAATGAAGATACCATCCATAAGTACCGTCTGCATGAAGAACACGGGTGTAGTAAGCGCCGTTGGTATCTACTCCATTTTTTGCTATACCACCCAATGCTGCACGAACTAACCAACCATCTCCCGCAAAATCAAAATGCTTGTTAAAGTCTTGATAGACCGTGTGCCGGGTATTGCCAGTGAAAGGTAGCTTGTATAAGTTAGCTGTTGGTTGATCAATGCCTGTTAATTGTTGTATTGTCAACAAATCTTGCCAGAAGTTTAGCCTTTCGGGTGGCAGTAGTTCTGGAGATATTTGCTCTGCAAACTGGTGGAATTCTGGACTGGGTTCACGGAAAATTTGCTGGATTTGGGATCCATTATGCAAAATATATATGTGAATTAGATCTTCTATCTTGCCCAATTCTGAACCAGTAGTAGTCAATAAAATGTCAACACGAGCGGAAGTATCCAAAATGACTATATCAGTTACGGTCATAGAATGGTCAATTTCAGCCAAATCAAATTGTTTATATAGAAGGTCAATTGCTGCTTGTTGAAATAGATTTTCTGTGTCGTTTGTGCCTTGTAAATACTGCTTGCTGGCATTGTCAATGCTAGTCTCAGGATATATGGACTTTGCTCTCGTTTGCCATGTAAAAACACTTAGCAAGATTACCATTAACCCAAGTCCAAAAATAATTCGACGTTTTCGATGAACTAACCATTTAATAAATTTCATTGGAGGCTCCTACCATTTACGGATCATAGCTTTGATGCGGCCTGATTCGCCATTGAAATCTTCCAATGCTTGACCGATGACTGTGCCAGGAGCGGGATTGTTATTGACCATGGCGTAGCCAGGCGTCTCAGAGGTAACGAGAATGTCGCCAGCTTGCACAGTCCCTATTACCTTGATGGGTTCGGCACCCATGACGATGGGTTTGCCATTATTGTTGGCAACGGCCATGACCAACCTGTCATTCAGCGTGGTACACAGTTCCAATTGGTCAGTTTCTGGAGACCAGCAGAGTAAATCACCCAGACTAAACCTGCTGATTTTGTCTGATTGCAGTTCTTCCGGTGTTTGTAAATTGGCTTCGATAACAGCACCTGTGGTGAGGCTGCCACCCGTACAGGTGGAGCCATCGGCACTGGCAATGCCGTTACCCTCAGAAAGTGCTGAAGCTAAACAACTTCCTCGTAAGTCTAAGTTTCCGTATATTGTTGTATCACCGTTACGTTTTACATTGAACATTTCTTTAGAAGGTGAAACTGTACGATCCCTGAATACAATGGCCGAGCCCTTCGTCAAATCCAGGTACATATTGCCGCCAGATGTGACTTGACCGATTTCCATGGATGCATTGCCTATACCCTGAACATCAAGAAATCCGTAAACCGTTGTTTCTTTAGTTTCATCGACACGAAACAAAGGTTGAGCCCCACCACCAAAATAACTGCTGTCAGCAGAAACTATAAAGCTTCGGTCAGTTTGGTTGTTATCTGTGTCAAGAAAAACAAATATGCTTTCTGCAGCTTTCCAGCGGAAGTTACCAATGTCGTTGGTGAACGCTGTGTCTGCTTGGTTACTTGATAGACCGCCGAAATTTTCGAGTGTATTATTATTAAGATTTACGGTGCCATCGGGCTTGATGCTAAAATACACTTTTCCGCTATGGTGTAAACGAAAAGTTCCAAAACGATTGTCAAGCTCCCATTCGTTTCCAGTCGTGCCTGGTAACAATGTGATTTGTCCACCTTCGCCATCGGGACCTGAAGCGATGTTGAGAAGGCCACCTGTGATAGCTTCATGGGGCAGGGTGCTGGCTTCAACAGCGTGGGCAGCGCTGGTAAGCAACTCGCGCGGGGTCAAGGTTTCGCCGTTGACGACTAGTTCCAGGTAAATGTCACCTGTTAAGCAGGCTCCGGGAATGGGTGTAACTTTGCCAATGAGAACATTGAACTGTCCGTTCTGGACGTTGACTGTCTGGTTTTCGGACCAGCAGGCTGTGCCGCCAGTTAGGACAGGGTACAGCTTAAAGATCATGGGCATCGTGGCATTGGTGATCGGGATGCCACCAGCGTCCAGAAGTTGTCCTTGATAGCTGAATAAGGTATTTGTTGGTGATTGAACAGCCAAGGGTGGTTCCAAAGCATCGACCGGAATCTCCTGAGATTGAGCGGTATTTGCAGAATATAATCCGCCAACAACAAATAAAATCATGATGATGAATAAGGTTGTGATTGTTATACGTTTCATGTGATTATCTCCTGTGATTGATGATAAATGGAAGGGAAACGGCCGTTTCCCTTCCTCAACACTATTTAACGATCATAGGTAAGTAAACATAACTCAAATCAGCCCACTCAAACGCGCCTATATCACAAACGGCCGTGTCATCACCATTTCCGTCAAACGGCCGTTGTACACTCCGCTGATCAGTTTTAGCACAGGCAGGGAAACCACTCCCCGGCATCGCCGGATTACCTGCATCAATAGCTGGACTG
>JACSSI010000388.1 GCA_014879345.1 Anaerolineae bacterium
CCTGATTCAAGCTGAGACAAATAAGCGGCACTAATCTCAGCCTGATTTGCTAAAACCTGTTGAGTCATCCCTCGATAGTCACGCCATACTCTAATAGGATTACCCCCATCTAAGATAGCATAGGCAACCTCGCTGGGAACCAGCTCTTCACCAGTTTCAATAGCTTGTTTGGCGGCATCATAATCTCGAATATCTTCTAGCATTTCGGAGTCTTCAAGCAAACGTTGATAGACATCATAAGGTACAACCGCCCACTCGGGTTTTCCTTCTTTTTCAATCAATTGAACTGTCATCGGTAAATTTCTCCACGTGGTGCAATTTTGAGCACCAAGATAACAAGTTGCCCATCTTGAATCTCATATATTATGCGCCAATCACCAACTCGCACTCGATACCCAGGGCGGTTTTGTAATTTAGTGACGTTGTTATGTTGCCCGTAGGGATCGGTTGCTATCAAATCGAGCTTCTGTCGCATTAAATCGGACACATTGCGCGGCATTTTGCGCAATGATTTATTCGCTTGTTTTGTAAATAAGATTTTATACATAATATATTAGCACATCGCAAATTTAATATCAATAATTTATTAGCAATTAGTTATTTTAGCTCAAATTTGCTCTTATCCATTGCGTGGTTAATGGCATACCATCCATATGAGCCAATGAAACAAGCCGGGCAGCATATTCGGGCAGTTCGGTTTGCAGAATTTTGTGCATCTGCCCATCTCGATTTAGTTCAATCACGTAAATGCGGCCATAACGACTGACAAACTGGCGTACATCATCGTTGATGGGTAAGGCGCGGAGCCGCATGAAACTGGTCGTAATACCCTCATCAGCCAGTTGGTCACGGGCTTCGTCGATGGCGTAGCACGTTGTGCCAAAAGCGATGATACCAAAGGCGGCATTTGCTCGTTCATCAACAACGGGCGCTGGAACCAGGTCTCTGGCGGTGTTGAATTTGCGCTTGAGGCGAGCCATGTTATGTTCCCAATCTTCCGGGCGCTCACTGTAGACGGCGTGTTCGTTGTGACCTGTGCCGCGTGCAAACCAGGCAGCTTGCGGGTGTTGGTTGCCGGGCAGGGTGCGGTAGGTGATACCGTCGCCATCCACATCCAGGTAGCGGGAGAAACGGCCGTTCTTTCCCAAATCCTCCGCGTGCAGCACCTTACCCCGCTTCATCGGTTCCGTTGGATACGTAAATGGCGGCGACATCCAGGTATTCATGCCCAAATCCAGGTCACTCATTACAAAAATCGGTGTTTGCAATTCATCCGCCAGATTAAGCGCCTCGATACCCATCTCGAAACATTCACGCGCTGATGCGGGAAACAACAGCACATTTTCCGTATCACCATGCCCCAAATAATAAGTCGAGATAATATCGCCCTGCCCGGTGCGTGTGGGCAGACCGGTGCTAGGGCCAACCCGCTGCACATCCCAGATGACGGCCGGTACTTCAGCAAAGTAGCCCAGTCCGGCGAACTCAGCCATCAGCGAAATACCAGGCCCGCTGGTCGCCGTCATGGCACGAGCGCCTGCCCAGCCAGCGCCCAAAATCATGCCAATCGCTGCCAGTTCATCTTCGGCCTGCACCACGGCATAAGTTGCCTCTCCCGTTTCCGGGTCGCGGCGCAAGGTGGGTAGATGGGTATTGAGCGCATCGACCACACCGGTAGACGGCGTGATGGGATACCAGGCTACAAAGGAAACGCCGCCAAAGATCGACCCGAGCGCGGCGGCCTCATTGCCCGTGATGAGAATCTGCTTCTCGGCATTGCTGATGGGTTTGACTGAAAACGGGTCTGTTTTGCTTATATTTTCGGCCGTCCAGGAGAAGGCTGATTCAACCACTGCCAAATTGGACTCGACTAATTTTTGTTTTCCACTGAAATGAACCGTTAGCGCCGCTTCAATTTGTGCCAACGGAATCCCTAGAAGCTGGGCGACCGCCCCCACGTAAACCATATTGGCAATGTAATCACCCGGTTTTCCTTTTAAGCCGCTCGCCGCCACGAATTTTTTGACGGGAATGGCATACATGGTGATGTCTTCCCGTTGTGGCACACTGTGCCAATCATCGTTGACGATACACATCCCGCCAGCAGGCAGTTTCTGAATGTCTGCGTGCACTGTTGTTTCATTGAAAGCCACCAATATTTCAGAGCTGGCACGATGTGCCACATACCCTGCTTCGCTTAGGCGGATGTGATACCAGGTTGGCATACCTTGAATGTTAGATGGGAAAATATTTTTGCTGTTAACGGTGATACCCATATTGCAGCAGGCGCGTAGGAGAGCCAGATTGGCCGTTTGGCTACCGGTGCCGTTGGCGGAAGCCACCACGATTGAGAAGTTGTTGATGAGGGGAGATGAGGGCGATAACGGCCGTTTCCCTCCCCCGAGGTCTACTTGTCCAGCATCTATCATGCCCATGACAAACGCTCCTTAAAACAAAACAGGGGTGACGCACATGCGCCACCCCAATTGGAAACTAAAAATAAAAACTTATCGCGTTGCGCCTACACCGTCCACGTTTCACCAGCCGAATAAAGCGTAGCCAGATCACCAACGCCTTTCTGCTTCTGCGCCGCTTCCACTTGTTCCATCAAACCCGCGCTGTAATCTTGCTTGGTTACATTGCGAATCACACCCATCGGTGGCGGGTAGATAGGATGTTCCATATGAGCCAAGATAAAGGCTAACTCTTGAGAAGATTCATCGTGGACAATCAGATCCGCTTCGGTAAATTTTCCACCTAATTCAACCACTTCCGGTTTGAACCCGTTCAGTCGAATCCCCTTGTCATTGTTCTTGCCAAAAACCAAAGGTTTACCATGTTCCAAATAAACAACATGATCAGAGCGTGTTTTCCGGTCATCAATGCCAGCCCATTCATTGGGGTTAAAAATGACACAGTTCTGGTAAATTTCAATGAATGAGGTGCCTTTATGCTCGGCAGCCGCCTTCAAAACCTCACCCAAATGCTTCGTATCCACATCCATAGTACGAGCTACGAAGGTAGCTTCCGCAGCCAATGCCAAGGTCAACGGATTAAGCGGTTGTTCAATTGAACCCATTGGCGAAGACTTGGTGCGTGTTCCCTGACGTGAGGTGGGCGAATATTGACCCTTTGTCAAACCATAGATGCGGTTATTGAAGAGCAAAATATTGACATTGACATTGCGGCGAATGGCATGAATCAGATGATTACCGCCAATAGACAGCCCATCACCATCACCTGTCACCACCCAAATGCTCAAATCGGGATTGGCAACTGCCAGCCCTGAAGCAATCGTCGGCGCACGGCCATGGATGCTGTGCATGCCATAGGTATTCATGTAATATGGGAAGCGACTGGAGCAGCCAATACCAGAAATGAAGACAATGTCTTCTTTTGCCACACCAATTTCAGGCAAAATCTTCTGCATTTGCGCCAAAATGGCATAGTCGCCACAACCGGGACACCAGCGCACTGTCTGGTCGGATACAAAATCTTTTTTACTTAGTTCTAAGGGAATTGTTGTCGTCATAATAATCTCCCGAGATTGTCTTTATAGACTAGCCCAGTAATTCCTCCAATTTGTCGTAAAGCTCGCTGATCTTAAACGGCCGTCCGTGCATCTTGGAATAAGTAATAATAGTGTCAAGCGCAAATGTGCCACGCAGCACAAAGGCAAGCTGCCCCATATTCAATTCAGGAATCAAAATACGCTTAAAGTTACGCAAGACAGCTTCCGTGTTCTTGGGGAAGGGATTCAGATAACGGAAGTGCGCGTGTGACACCTCAAAACCGGCTGCCTGTGCTCTACGAACGGCCGTGTGCACCGCACCAAACGTGCCGCCCCAGGAAACAACCAACAAATCACCTTCACCAGGGCCATCGACCTTCAATTCAGGAATAACATTCGCCAGACGGGCAACCTTTTCAGCCCGCTCCCGAACCATTTGGGAGTGATGTTTCGGTTCGTAAGACACATTACCAGTGATAGGTGCTTTAGACAAACCGCCCACACGATGCTCCAGACCTCTTGTGCCTGGAATCGCCCATGGCCGTGCCAGAGACTCTTCATTGCGTAAATAAGGGAAGAAGGGCGCATCCTCTTCCTCCCGTTCAGCCGGATGATTGACAGGAATATCTGCAATCTCATCCGGGTTAGGAATCAACCACGGCTCGGAACTGTTTGCCAGATACCCATCTGACAGAATAGCAACAGGTGTCATGGCATGAACCGCCAGGCGGCACGCTTCATAGGCAATATCGAACGCATCAGTTGGGCTTTGTGGCGCTAAAACGGGGATAGGGCTTTCACCATTACGGCCGTAAAGCATTTGCAGCAAATCAGACTGTTCCACTTTGGTGGGCAAACCGGTGCTGGGACCACCGCGTTGGACATTGATAATCACCATCGGTAGTTCCAACATCATAGCCAGCCCCATCGCCTCTCCTTTGAGAGCAACGCCGGGGCCGCTTGTACCAGTGACTGCCAACGCACCGCCAAAAGCAGCGCCAATCACAGAACCCATGGCGGCGATTTCGTCTTCAGCCTGGAAGGTACGCACGTCAAAATTACGCAGCGGCGCCAGGTTGTGCAAAATATCGCTGGCTGGCGTGATGGGATAAGAGCCGTAAAACAGGGGTTTGCCCATTTTCTTGGCACCTGTCACCAACCCGAGCGCCAGCGCTTCATTGCCAGTGATTTTACGATAGGTACCTTTCTTCAGGGCAGCGGGGCGAATACTAAACCGCCGCCGGAATACTTCTGTTGTTTCGCCGAAGTAATAGCCAGTTTCCAGTGCTTTTTTATTTGCTTCGGCAAGTTCTGGTTTCTTGGCAAACTTTTGATCTAACCAGGATTCAGATACTGACAGTTCCCGGTCAAAAATCCAAAAGGTCATGCCCAAGGCAAAAAAGTTTTGGCAGCGATCCTTATCCTTGGTGGTTAAGGTTTCCATATCTTTGAGCGTTTCACGCGTTAACGTGGTCAATGGCACTTCATGGACTTCGTAACCCGCTAGTGAACCATCTTCTAGTGGATTTGTGTCATAGTCTGCTTTTTTCAGGTTAGCAGGCGTGAACGCATCGGTATTGACGATGATGATGCCGCCACGTTGCAGATCAGGCAGGCTTGCTTTAAGCGCCGCCGGATTCATGGCAATAAGCACGTAGGGGGAATCACCAGGGGTCAAAATGTCATGTTCAGACAGGTTAACTTGAAAGCCGCTGACACCAGCTAATGTGCCAGCAGGGGCGCGAATTTCTGCGGGATAATCAGGAAAGGTGCTAATGTCGTTGCCAAAAACGGCCGACGTGTTGGTAAATTGGGTGCCAGTTAGCTGCATCCCGTCACCAGAGTCGCCGGCAAATCGAATGACAACGGACTCTAGTTCCACAATTTGGGTAGTGGGATCACTCATAATAATCTCCTAAATTTGTAATTTTGG
>JACSSI010000389.1 GCA_014879345.1 Anaerolineae bacterium
TAATTTTTTGTTTAACACGTTGCGTAGTTTTCTTCTTTCTTTTTAGGTATCAATAGCAGGGTATCAAGAATTTGATGTTGCCGTATTTAGCTATATCTGTTCACATGAAGGAGTGAAGAATGAAGGTGAAGTTAGGCGTAGTTTATTTATTGTTTGTTTTGATAGTAGGTGCTTGCAGGAGTGAACCAGCAACCACACAGCAGGCATCTGATTTACCGAATAAGGCAGAAATCAGCTTGTCTGATGATCAAAAAGCTGCTGTTGTGTCTACTTATGCTGATATTGTTTTTGCCAGCTACGAAGATTCATATGAAACGGCCGTTTCCCTGCAAACCGCCCTGGAAAATTTTGTAGCCAATCCCACAGAAGAAACCCACCAGGCAGCTAAAGAGGCCTGGTTGGCCGCTCGTGAACCCTACGGGCAAACAGAAGTGTATCGTTTTTACGGCGGTCCCATCGACAATGCAGACGGCCCCGAAGGGCTGATCAATGCCTGGCCGTTGGATGAAGCCTACATCGACTATGTTGAAGGCATGGCCGACAGCGGTATCATCAATAACGTAGCAGACTATCCAGAAATCAATGCCGACTTGCTGGCATCACTCAACGAAGTGGGGGCAGAAGAAAACATCAGCACGGGCTACCATGCCATCGAATTCCTGCTTTGGGGGCAAGACCTGAGCGCCGACGGTAATGGCGACCGCCCCTACACCGACTACACCACCGCCGATAACGCCGACCGACGCGGCCAATATTTACTGGCTGCTGCGGATTTGCTGGTCGGCAATCTGGACAGGTTGGTACAAGCATGGCATCCTGAGGCCAGCGATAACTATCGCGCCGAATTTTTAGCGCAAGACGCTGATGCCGCCCTGCAACGTATGCTGACTGGCATGGGTGTCTTAAGCAAATCAGAACTGGCAGGTGAGCGCATTTTTGTCGCCTACGATAACCAGGAGCAGGAAGATGAGCATTCCTGTTTCAGCGACAATACCCATCGTGATATTATTGCCAACGCGCAAGGGATTTACAACGTGTACAACGGCCGTTACACCCGCATTGATGGCACAGAAATCACCGGCGCTTCTCTGGCTGATTTAGTGGCCGAGTTAGATGCCGACCTCGCCACCGATATGCAAGCCTTAGCCGACACTGCCCTAGCCAGTACCAAGAGCCTCCACGTCCCCTTTGACCAGGCCATTGTAATGGCGGATTATCGTCCCGCTGTGCTAGACAGCGTTAATGCCTTGCAAGACCAGGGCGATAAAATCGCTGAAGTCGCACACTTGTTGGGGCTTTCCGTCAACACTGATTTACCGGAGTAAAAAACACCCTCTCCCCAGCCCTCTCTCTATACAAGGGAGAGGGTTAAGGTGGGGTAGGAATATGTCATGAGCAAAGAACTGTGCAAACTAAAGAAAGAGTTAAAGAGCGACCTGCGAGAATATATCCTGTTGGTCAATCAGCCGCGTTTTGTGTGTCAAAAATGTGGCCGCGCTGCAAACGACAAGAAAAACGTGTGCAGTCCTGTGAAACTAACTGGAAAACTCTAAATGCAGCGAACGACACAAAATAACCTTATTAATTGGCTTACTCAACGAGGGCTGAGCTTGTCGAAGCCCGTCACGCGTCAGCCTTCGACAAGCTCAGGCTTCGTTGGCATTTTTGCTTTTTCGCGCGGCAAGTTTCCGGGCTCTTCCCGAATCCTTTTGATCCTCGGCTTCATCATTTCGGCTGGGTGGTTAGTCGGCTGCCAACTCCCTGCGGCAGACTCAGAGAAGGCAAGCCCTACCCCCGAACCTGACGAAGCGCTATCTGGCGGACAAGGCACTATTTTCGACATCACGCCAAACGCTTTCAGCTTGCCGCTGCCCGGTCTGGAACGAGACCAGGAACTGCTCTTTTTTGTGGGCAACTCCTTCTTTAACCAAAACTGGGTCACGGCGCCTGCGTCCACTACGGCTCGCGACGGGTTAGGCCCACATTTCAACGCCCGTTCCTGCGCTGGCTGCCATTTCAAAGATGGGCGTGGTCGCCCGCCGGAATTTGACGGCGAAATGCCCACGGGTTATCTGGTGCGCTTGAGTATGCCCGGGTCTGATTTCCATGCGGCGCCCCTGCCGGAGGTGAATTACGGCGACCAAATTCAAGACCAGGCCATCCTGGATATGCTGCCGGAAGCCACCTTGCGGATAGCGTATGAAGAAATTTCCTTCACGTTTCCTGACGGAGAAACGGCCGTTCTCTATCAGCCCACCGTCCATTTTGAGAATTTGGCACATGGCGATCTCCAGCCGGAAACACAGTTTTCACCCCGTGTTGCCAACCAGATGATCGGCCTGGGACTGTTGGAAGCGGTGCCAGAAGAAGCGATTTTGGCGCTGGCCGATCCCACAGACCAGGATGGGGATGGCATTTCTGGGCGTCCCAACATGGTGTGGGATGCGTACAACAAGCAAACGGCGCTGGGACGGTTCGGCTGGAAAGCGAATCAGCCTTCGCTGTTGCAGCAAACGGCCGGGGCCTTTTTAGGTGATATGGGCATCACCACCCCGTTATTTACCACTGAAAATTGCATGGAGATAGATGTTGGGTGTAAAACGGCCGTTACCGGCGGCATTCCCGAAATAGAAGACGACGACTTCCTCAAAGTGGTCTTATATGCCAGCTCATTAGCCGTGCCTGCTCGCCGCGATTGGGACGATCCGCAAGTGCTGCAAGGCAAGGCGCTGTTCAACGAGATTGGCTGTGCAAGCTGCCACACCCCGCTGCTGGAAACTGGCATCCACCCCATCATTCCGGCACTGTCCAACCAAACCATCCGCCCCTACACCGACCTGCTCTTGCACGACATGGGCGACGGTTTGGCCGACGGCCGCCCCGATTTCCAGGCCACAGGCAGCGAATGGCGCACCCCGCCGCTGTGGGGCATCGGCCTCATCGAGACAGTCAACGGCCATACCTATTTTTTGCACGATGGCCGCGCCCGTAACCTGCAAGAAGCGATCCTGTGGCATGGTGGCGAAGCTGAAGCTTCACGGGATGCATTTGCCAATCTTTCACCTGCCGAACGGGAAGCAGTGCTCAAGTTTTTGGGGTCATTGTAGGCATAAATTCCATGATAAATTTACGCACTTTTTTGATTCTGACTTTAGTGTTTTTGGCGGCATGTGCCTCTGAAGCTGCCGTTGAAACGTTTGACCGCCAGGCTATGTTGGAAAACATCACCAACCAACTCATCCTGCCCAGTCACGCCACTTTCCACACCACCTTGCTCGACCTGGAAACAGCCACCGAAGCCTTCGTTGCTGACCCCCATGCCGACACGTTGACCGCTTTGCAAGAAACCTGGTTGACAGCCAACCTGGCACGGATGGCGGTGCTGCCCTATCGCCTGGGCCCCATTGACGACAGCCTGCTGCACAACCGTCTCGACAAACGGCCGCCGCGCACCGCTTTCATCGACGAGACCATTTTAACGGGCGAGGAGGCGCTGACAGATGCGTATCTTGAGGGCATCGGCTCCACCTCAGTAGGACTGGCTGCTATGGAATACCTGCTTTTCAACCCCGAAACAGGGAATGATGCGGTTTTAGCCGCTTTCACAAATGCTGAAACGGGGCCGCGTCGTCTGGACTATTTGCTGGCGCTGGCACATAATATGCCGCCCAAAGCAGAAGCGCTCACTCAAATCTGGGCAGCCGATGGTGACAATTACGCCCAAACGTTCATCGAGGCGGATATGGATGGCGGCGAACTGCAAGGCTCGATCAATATGCTGATCAACCAGATGATTGCTGACCTGGAAGAAATTATCAGTTCGCGCCTGGGAAAACCGGCGGGCAAGCGTTCTAATGGCATGGTACGTCCTGATTTAGTTGAAGCGCCGTACAGTGAAGCCTCTTTACCGCGCATCATCGCCACAGTTGAAGGATTGCAGACAACGTTTAATGGCGGGGCGGGCGCTGGTCTGGATGATTATCTGGATTTCCTGGGTGCTGAGTATGAGGGTGAGCCGCTGTCTGAGGTGATTGATGCGCAGTTTGTTGTGTCGCTGGCGGCTTTGGATGCGATTGATGGGAGTTTGGAAACGGCCGTTTCCACCCATCCAGAACAAGTAGACGCCGCCTATGAAGAATTGCACACCCTGCTCGTCCTGCTCAAAGTCGATATGCCCAATCACCTGGGCATTACCCTCACCTTCAACGACAATGACGGCGATTGATTTTCATCCTTCATCTTTCATCCCTCATCCTTTAAGAAAGCCTGTCAATATCGGGCCATTGGTCGTTTTGCGCATTGCCTTTGGTCTGCTTATGTTTCTCAGCATCGTGCGTTTCATGGCGAAGGGCTGGATTCAGGAATTTTATGTTCTGCCCCAGTTTCATTTCACCTATTACGGTTTCGGCTGGGTCAAACCGTTACCGGAATGGGGCTTGTGGCTGGTGTTTGTGGCAACGGCCGTTTTCTCCCTGTTCATCGCGGCTGGCTTTTTGTATCGTCTCAGCATGATCAGCTTTTTTCTGCTGTTTACCTACGTGGAACTGCTAGACAAGACCTACTACCTCAACCATTATTACTTTATTTCCTTGCTCAGTTTTTTGCTCATTTTTCTGCCGCTCAACGGCGCATGGTCGTTCGACATCCGCTTTGGCTGGACAAAACCTCGTCCATTTGTGCCAGCCTGGATGGTATGGGCGGTGCGGGTGCAGTTGGGGCTGGTTTATTTTTTCGCAGGTGTCGCCAAAATCAATGCAGACTGGTTGTTGGCGGCGCTGCCGCTGCGTATTTGGTTGCAAGCTCGCACGGAAACGGCCGTTATCGGCAGCTTATTTGATGAAGTGTGGACGGCATTTGTCATGAGCTGGGGGGGCATGTTATTCGACTTGACCATTTTCTTCTGGCTCAGTTGGCGTAAAACGCGCTTGTTGGCATATGTGGCAGTGGTCGTGTTTCATGGGCTGACAGGGCTGCTGTTCAACATCGGCATGTTCTCCTGGATTATGATAGCGTGTACGCTGGTCTTTTTTGATTGGCAGGTTTCACCCTCCCCTAGCCCCTCCCAAAGGGAGGGAGATTTGTTGCCCCTCCCGAGGGGAGGGGTCAGGGGAGGGATTTTCCAGCTTTTGCTAGTAATCTTTTTGGGAATCCAATTCCTGCTGCCCCTGCGCCATCTTTTGTATCCGGGGGATGTTAATTGGACGGAGGAAGGCTTTCGTTTTGCGTGGCGGGTGATGTTGGTGGAGAAGACAGGCCATGCCACCTTTTTTGTGCGCAATCCTGAAACGGGGCGGGAATGGATTGCGCTGCCCAGCGATTACCTGACGCTGCAACAGGAAAAGCAAATGTCATTTCAGCCAGATATGATTGTGCAGTTTGCGCATTTTTTGGCAGAACAGTACGAGTATCCAGTTGAGGTGCGGGCAGAG
>JACSSI010000390.1 GCA_014879345.1 Anaerolineae bacterium
CACCTGGCACTCGACGAACGCACGCCCCTGCTCGAACGAGTTAAATTCATCGCCATCACCGCCAATAACCTCGACGAATTTGTGCAGAAACGTGTCGGTGGTCTGAAGCGGCAGGAAGCGGCTGGTGTGAGTAAAACTAGCCCAGACGGCCGTTCCCCCCGTCAACAGCTTGATAAACTAAGCCAGGCTATCGCCACCATGCACACCACTTTCACCAACACCTGGGAATACACGCTCAAACCCCTGCTCAAAACAGAAGCCAATATCGAAATTTGTGACTATGAGAAGCTAACTCCAGGTCAACAAGCTGAACTATCACGTCACTTTTTTGACCACATCTATCCCATCCTCACCCCACTCACTGTTGATCCAGGGCATCCATTCCCCTTTATCTCAAACTTAAGCCTCTCTCTGGCCTTTGTTATTCAGCATCCATTACGCGATACCACTCACTTCGCCCGCCTCAAAGTGCCGGAACCACGCTGGATACCAGTGCCTCCTGATGCAGACGCCGATCCTGATCCAGCTATGCTGCGCTATTTGCCTATTGAGCAGTTAATTGCCCACCATGCCCAATATTTATTTGAAGGCATGGAAATCGTGGCCGTGCATCCCTTCCGCATCACTCGCAATGCTGGTGTGGACCAGGCTGATGATGAAGTGGCCGACGACTTAATTAAGATGATCTCTGCCGAACTTCGGGAACGGCGCTTTGCGGCTGTCGTCCGTCTTGAAGTAAACAAAGGCATGCCTGAAAATGAACTACACTTCATCATTCGTGAACTTGGTTTAACCATCGAAGACGTTTATGAAGTAGAAGGACAATTAGACTTGACGGCTTGTTTTGCGATTGCGGCTGCCAAACGGCCGTTGCTCAAAGACGCCCCCTGGGATCCCGTCATACCCTATCCGCTCTACCTGGAAGGCCGCACCAAAGACACCAAAGACATGTTCGCCCTCATGCGTCAGGGAGACATCCTCGTCCATCATCCCTACGACTCCTTCTCCGCCAGCGTCCAGCGGCTCATCGAAGAAGCGGCCGTTGACCCGCATGTGCTGGCTATCAAACTAACCCTCTACCGCACCTCCTCCGACTCCCCCATCGTGGCAGCCCTTAAACTGGCAGCAGAGAAGGGCAAACAGGTGGCCGTCCTGGTGGAAGTCACCGCCCGCTTTGATGAAGCCAATAATATTGAATGGGCCAGAGCACTGGAAGAAGTCGGCGTGCATGTGGCTTACGGCCTCGTCGGGCTAAAAACGCATACCAAAGCCACCCTCATCGTGCGCCAGGAAAAATACGGGCCGCGCACCTACTGCCACATCGGCACGGGCAATTATCACCCCAAAACCGCCAAACTTTACACAGATTTTGGCCTGCTCACCTGTGATCCTGAACTGGGACGCGATATTGTCAACCTTTTCCACTTCTTAACGGGATACGCTCCCGGCCAAACTTACGACAAGGTTCTGGTTGCGCCCAATAACATGCGCGACCGCTTTGAAGAGCTTATCCAACAAGAAATAGACCATCAAGAGGATCACGGAAACGGCCGTATCATCGCCAAAATGAATGCCCTTGACGACGTAAGCATGATTCGACACCTGTACCGCGCCTCCCAGGCAGGCGTCCAAATCGATTTGATTATTCGGGGACACAGCCGTCTGCGCCCCGGCATCCCTGGCTACAGCGAGAATATACGCATCATCAGCATCCTGGGACGCTTTCTGGAGCATGACCGCATCTTCTACTTCCACAACAATGGCAAGCCGCTCACCTTCATCGGCAGTGCCGACTGGCGCGGGCGCAATCTCAATGAACGCGTGGAACTCGTCACCCCCATCGAAGACCCTGATTTACAACAACGCCTCATCGACACGCTTCACCTGGCCTTGTCCGATAATCGGTTAGCATGGGATTTAGATAGTAACGGCCGTTATACCCTCCGTCGCCCCCCAGAAAATAAATCTACCATCAATTTTCATAAAGCGTTGATGAAACAAGCCAAAAAACGCGCCAAAAACAAACGGAAAAAATATTAACACCACCCCAGACCTGACAGGTTTACACCACGCCTTATCGTTCGGGCATTTATGCATTGCATATTACTCTTTTAGACCAGTGCGCTCCTAAACCTGTCAGGTCTTTCTCCAATTTAGCCATCTGTCACCTCCTGAATATGACAACCGACACTTGCCCCACACCAGCAGGTTTTGCTACCCTGTAGTCAGGTATGAAACTGTTGTCTGTAGCTTACCTACCTGCCTCACTACACTCGTTCATCGCGCCCCAACAACAGGCAGTCACAGGTAACATGGAGGTGTATGATGACACACGTATCAAACTCCAACGAAGTCAATAACGACGCAACCCATCGAACCAAAGAAATGCGCTACCTTGCCCGATCTATCGGTATTTTGGCGCTGCTCACCGGCTTGATTTATCTGCGCGTCATTGGCCTGGAAGCATTGGTATCATGGCAAACAAACGGGGGCATAACGGCCGTTATCTTCTTGTTTGGTCTTATCATTCTGGCTATGAGCGGACTGCTTTGTGGCTGGCATTGGGAGCTGATTGGCGGGCTTGTTGCTGTCATCAGCGCCATAGGCATTGGCATCCTCGCCTTCTTCAGCTTCACCGATTATCGCCTGTTCTCCGCCATCGCCTACAGTTCCCCCTTCTTCATCGCTGGCATTCTGATGCTGGTTTGCTGGAAACGCTCTGCCACAAACCAATAAAAAACCCTCAACTGTAATGTGCCATGTCATACCATTTTCAATGACATGGCACATTTACACTTCCCTCTTCCTCCACCCACAATCTGGTTGATTTTCCTCTGGTCGTACCACACTGCCTCGATGCACTATAAAATAATTTCATTTGTGAAAAATTACACGAATCCAGGCCATCTGTCACCCATTTCCCGTGACATGTGTCACTGTGTAATTTTGACAATATCTCGTAATCTATGGCGTGGAGGTATGCATCATGATTTTAAACGGTTTATTGGTGCTTGGAGCTACCCTATGTGCATTTCAGGCACTCAAAACAAAACAATTATTGTCGGCGGCTTTGTGGCTGGCTTGTACCAGCGCCTTAGTCGCTTGCTTGCTCTATGCCCTAGGGGCCTATGAAGTGGCTGTTATTGAACTCAGTGTTGGCGCTGGTTTGGTAACAGTCCTTTTTGTATTTGGTATCAGCATCGCTGGTGAAGATGCGATGGGCAAACCCTCACTCGTGCCGTGGACGGTGGCCGGTGGCGTGGCTGTGATTGCCATGGGGCTGGTGGCCTGGTTTACATTGCCCACGACGACAGAAACAGTAACGGCCGTTGCCGAGCCATCCTTTTCCCTCATGTTGTGGGAGCAGCGTGGACTAGACGTGCTGGTGCAAATTGGTCTCATCTTTGCTGGCGTACTGGGTATTTTAGGCATCCTGGCGGAAAAAGAGCCAGCACCACGCCCCGTTTTGGAGCGCGAACAAATGCCCACGCAAACCAGTCTGCCCCAGCCGCAGCCCGTCATCCTTGAAGGCAGCTCTGAAAGCGCCATGCAGGAGGTTCCCGCATGAATGAATTAACCATCGTTGCCGCCGGTGTCCTCTGTTTAATCGGGGTGGGACTGTATGGTCTGCTCACTGTGCGCAATCTGTTTCAAATTATCATTGCCATGCAACTGCTCGTCAAAGGAGCAATCATCGCGTTGGTGGTGGCTGGCAAAATGAGCGGGCAGATGATGCTGGGGCAAAGCCTCGCCGTCACCGTCATCGTAGCCGATACCATTGTGGCTGTGATTGGGTTGGCGCTGGCGGTGCAAGCCAAGCGTTATATCGGCACGCTAGACGTCAAAGAGATGTCTACGTTGAAGGGGTAAGCCATGACAGCCTGGTTTGTTATTTTAGCAATTACATTGACCTGGGCCGGCGCACTGTTTGTCTGGCTGGCTGGCGATAAACGGCCGAAACTGCAACACGGTTTTGCTATTTTCTTTTCGTTAGCTGCCGCCTGTGCCGCCATTGCCCTGATTCCAAATACGTCGGAAACGGCCGTTCTCGCCATTAATATGGGGACTGCGTTTGGGGTGTTTACATTTGTGCCAAACAGTTTAGGCGTCTTCCTGGCTGTGGTTGCCACGACGATTGGCAGCCTGGCGATTATCTTCTCCGTTGACTACATGCGCGGCGAAGCACAGTTGGGACGCTACTACGTGCTGGTTCTGCTGTTCATCGGCTCGATGACAGGGCTGGTGCTATCAGGCAGTTTGCTGCTGCTCTTCCTCTTCTGGGAAATTACGGCGTTTTGCTCTTATGCGCTCATCTCCTTCTACAACGATGATCCGAAGGCAGTGAGCGGCGGTGTGAAGGCGCTGATTATCACGCAGGTCGGCGGTGCTGGCCTGCTGATTGGCACGTTGGCCGCTTACAGCTATTTAGGCACGTATCAAATCAATACCGTTTTAGCGCAAAGCCATTCGCTGCCGCCTAATGTGTTGGCCTTTATCGCCTTCTCCTTCCTGATTGCGGCGATGGCGAAATCGGCACAGATTCCGCTGCACACCTGGCTGCCCGACGCCATGGAAGCACCGACGCCGGTCAGTGCGCTCATCCATGCCGCCACGATGGTGAATGCGGGTGTCTATTTGCTGGCTCGGTTCTACCCTGCTTTTGAAGAGGTAGCTGGCTGGAAAACGGCCGTTCTCACCATCGGTATGCTCACAGCCTTATTAGCTGCCAGCATGGCCGTTGTTGCCAACGATTTGAAACGAGTACTGGCCTATTCCACCGTCAGCCAACTGGGCTACATGGTCTACGCCATCGGCGTGGGCGGCGTCCTCGCCAGTCAATTCCACCTGATGAGCCATGCCGTCTTCAAAGCGCTGCTGTTCCTCGCAGCAGGCGCTGTTATCCACTCCGTGGGCACACGTGATATGCGCCAGATGGGCGGCTTACGTAAAAAAATGCCCGTTACCTCGGTGGTGTTCATCATCGGGGCGCTGGCATTGGCTGGTATTCCCATTTTGAACGGCTTCTGGAGTAAAGAACTCGTCTTGGAAGTTGGGCTGCATGAAGGGCCGATGTGGGCATATCTTGGCGTGCTGTTGGGCGCGGGCATTACCGCCTTCTACTCCTTCCGCATGGTCTATATGGTCTTCTTCGGCCAGTCACAAACTGACGCATCTGTTCACATTCATAAAGCAGGCACAGCCATGAAAGTGGCGCTCATTCCATTGGCAATCGGCACGCTGACCACATGGCTTCTCATCGGCCCCTTTAGCGCCTGGATGCAAGCCACGATGCCCGGCCAACATTTCCACGTCGCCACCACGATGGAATATGTTATGGAAATTCTGACTGCCCCCGCTACCTATTTGGCGATGGCTGTGGTCGCGCTGGGTCTCGCCATTTATTGGTGGCGCGGCAAACTGGC
>JACSSI010000391.1 GCA_014879345.1 Anaerolineae bacterium
GCGGTAACGCGCCCTGATGAGAAGCCCCGGTTTGACCTTGACCGCACGATTGATCGGGTGGTAACTAGCCGGATTTGGGGTTTCCCGCTGATGGTTTTGCTATTTACAGTTGTGTTTTGGATCACAATTGAAGGAGCCAATGTACCGTCACAAATGCTCTATAC
The DNA here is from genome assembly GCA_014879345.1 of Anaerolineae bacterium. Taxonomy (GTDB): domain Bacteria; phylum Chloroflexota; class Anaerolineae; order Promineifilales; family Promineifilaceae. The sequence goes on from JACSSI010000391.1 coordinate 165, forward strand.
CATTTTGATCGAGAAGATGGTGCCTATCCTACATAATATTGCCGACGCTATTGGACTGCCCTGGTGGCTGAGTGGGCTTCTGATTGACGGTATGTATCTGGCGACGGCGTGGGTGGTGAGTGTGATGCTGCCGCCGATGGCGATTTTCTTCCCGCTGTTTACGCTGTTGGAGGATTTTGGCTATTTGCCGCGTGTGGCGTTTAATCTGGACAATGCCTACCGTAAAGCCGGGGCGCATGGCAAGCAATCTTTGAGTATGATGATGGGTTTTGGCTGTAATGCGGCCGGGGTGGTAGCTACGCGAGTGATTGACAGCCCACGGGAGCGACTGATTGCGATTATCACGAATAATTTTGCGCTGTGTAACGGCCGTTGGCCTACCCAAATCTTACTTGCCACCATTTTTATTGGCGCAATGGCGCCTGCATACCTGGCAGGTTTTGTCTCTGCTTTGGCGGTGGTGAGCATTGCAGTGCTGGGTGTTTTACTGAGTTTTGTGCTGTCATGGAGCTTGTCACGTTCGGTGCTGCGTGGGGAGGTATCTACGTTTAGCCTGGAATTGCCCCCGTATCGGCCACCGCGTGTTTTGCAGACGATCTATACATCGCTTATTGATCGCACGTTGTATGTGCTCTGGCGTGCGGTTGTATTTGCTCTGCCTGCTGGCGCTGTCATCTGGCTGATTTCAAATATCTCCATCAACGGCACCACGCTGGCTGAGTATTTTATCAATGCCTTGAACCCGGTTGGCTTTTTGTTTGGCATGAGTGGCATTATTTTACTGGCTTATATTGTGGCAATTCCGGCCAATGAAATTGTGATTCCGACGATTTTGATGCTGACGGTATTGGTTTTAGGTGTTACTTCTCCAGGCGACGGCGCTGGGGTGATGTTTGAGATGAATTCTGATTTTGCCATTAAGGAGCTGTTGGAGGCTGGAGGCTGGACGTTGTTAACGGCCGTTTGCGTCATGCTCTTCTCCCTCATCCATAATCCCTGCTCTACCACCATTTACACCATCTACAAAGAAACCGGCAGCAAACGCTGGACTGCTGTAGCCAGCCTTATGCCTTTGGCATTGGGTTTCATCGTCACCTTCTTTGTGGCTCAAATCTGGAGGTTGGTTGCTTTGGCAGGATAGGATAAATATAATTCTAATCAATGCTCTGGGCGTACCAGGAAAACATCTGTTTGCATTGCGTCTAGTTTGGGATTCAATTACATAATTCAATCGGGGGTTTGTAACATGTTTACTTTACGTATTCGCAGTATGGTATTGTCAGTCGTATTTGCTTTCCTATTTTTGCTCTTCATAAGCTCAATAATAGAAAATCAAGTTCTTTATGCAGCCAATAATAATGTTTTTGTAGTCACTCCTCACCGGAATCAACTCAAATTTGAGCCAATCAGCCAAACCAATCTTAAGAATAATCCATTAACTGTTGATTGGTGGATTAGCCAAACAGTATCGGCAATCGGGCCATATGGAGAAAGCACCTCTTTAGACTTGGATCAAAACAATTTTGCCCATATCGGTTATATAGCAACCCCTCAAAATGATTTGATGTATGCTCATTGGGACGGTACAAAGTGGATCACAGAAACAATAGATGCCATAGGGAACATATATGGTACTGTTTCTCTGGCTCTTGATAGCCATGATTATCCACATATCAGTTACTATGATGGAACGAACATGGCTCTCATGTACGCTCAATGGAGTGGCAGCGAATGGCTAACAGAAACGGTTGAAGTGGTTGAATGGACAGGCACTCAAAATTCTCTAGCATTGGATACAAATGATCACCCACATATTAGCTATATTAAGAATTCAAATCCAGATTTACTGCAATATGCTCGATGGGATGGTGCTACGTGGCATATAGAAACTGTCGATGCGGGCAGCGGAGAAAATCCAGGAAACCCATCAATCGCAGTAGACAGTAATAATTACCCACATATTGGTTATCAATATGATGACACCCCGTATCTTAAGTATGCACATTGGAATGGTTCACAATGGGAGATTGAAACGGCAGGTGATCCTGATTACATAGGGGCATCGCTTTCTTTAGCATTAGATAGCAACAATCGTCCCCAGATAACCTACTGGGAATGGTTCAACAATGATCTGAAATTAGTGAAATGGACTGGTAGTCAATGGCTGGTAGAAACCGTAGACTCCGCCAATAGTGTTGGCCGTTACAATTCATTGGCTTTAGACAACCACAACGTCCCGCATGTAAGCTATTGGAATGCAACTGACAGTTCCTTAATGTATGCTTATCTTAATAATACATTCTGGATCACTGAAACAATCGACAGCAGTGCAAATGTTGGCACTCACACATCTTTAGCATTGAATTCTTTTGGTAAACCTGGAATTAGTTATTACGATGAGTCAAATGACACTTTAAAGTATGTGGCCTATGCCTTGCCAGATTTAGACGAAATGGTTTATTTGCCGTTTATCACAAAATAGTCATCTATATGATTCAACTGGCTTCACAAAGTGTTAAACAAACAATAACAACCTGTTGACATCACCTTAAAATGCAACTGGTATCGTCTCCACCGATAGAGAAAGAGATTACCCACTTACTTTTCGGAGGATTCTGAACCATGTTTGACCTGTTCCAAGAGGAAAATCAACGACTAAAACGAGACCTGGCTTCTTTGCGCCAGGTCATTATCGCGGCTGAACCGACGGTGATGGTAGACGGCCGTTTTGAAGAAATGATCACGACCCCTGGCAAAACTATCACAATCGCCCAGTCACTCATTGCAGAAATGACTCGGGCACGTCAGGAAGCCCAGTTGGTTTAAAAGTTGCAGAGTAGCAGAGTGGCAAGGTAATCAGCACCTTTGCTACCCTGCAACTTTGCCACTTTGCCACCTTTAAAACTCTTTTAACAGCTGAACGTAGCCGTGCAGCGCTTCAGCCATCATGGCGATGCTGATGTTTTCGTCAGCAGTGTGGGCTTGTGCTTCGTCGGCTGGTGAGTAGCCGATGATGGGCAGGTTGTACGGCACGAAATAACGGCCGTCGGTGGCAAATTGGTAGCTGGTGAGGGCGGGTTCGCGCTTCATGCCTCGGGCAACGGCCGTTTTCACCCGAGCCACCACATCCGATTCAGGCGGCGTGTAATATCCGTAAATCAATTCATCTGAGTCAGCCAGCGGCGTGCCGGGCGCACACCAGGCATCCGTAATAGTATGGGGCCAATCGCCGACCAGTTCTCGTACAAATGCCTGGAGACTGTTGCTGCTCTCACTGGCGGACCGAAAATCGAGCAGCACCCGCGTCCAGGCAGGCGTGACATTGGTGCTTTTGGTATCAACTTCAATGATGGTCGGTGATACTGTGGTTGGCCCCAAAACTGGATGACTGCGGAGTTCTCCTTTTCGCGCCTGGAGCTGGGTGAGGAATTCTGCCAGCTTGTAGTTGGGATTGCGCCCTTTTTCCGGCACGCTGGCATGGACAGAACGGCCGTTTAACGTCAGCCACATCTGCACAATCCCCCGATGACCCAGGGCTAAATTATTGCTCGACGGCTCCCCAAGGACGACCAACGCTACCTCGTAATCCACATTTTCCACCCAATGTTTGGCACCTTCACCACCAATCTCTTCTTGCACGACGCCAGTGAAAACGACATCGCGTAACGGCCGTTCCCCATTCCGAATCAACGCGGCCATGCTGTACACCTGCACCGCCAACGGCCCTTTGATGTCACACGCGCCCCGCCCCACAATCTTGCCATCAACGATCTCACCAGCATACGGCGGCGAAGACCACAAAGCGGGATCACCGGGGTCAACGTGGTCGGTGTGGCTGTTTAGCACCAAGGTGGGCAGGGTGCGATCTTGACCATGCAAACGGCCGTTCACATTCCCAATCTCATCCAACCATACCTCGTCAAACCCTAACAGCCGCATTTCAGCAGCAATAAGCGCCGCCAGTTGATCCTCCTCAAACGACATGCTCGGTGTTTGAATGAGCTGCTGAGTAAAATCAACACAATCATTGAGTAACTTGTCCCAATCCATCTCCCATCCTCCTTCAAAAATAGCATCGAATTGCCACGAACCTGTGCTGAGCAACGCCGAAGCATTAACACGAATTTTTGTTGGATAAGACAAATAATTCGCGTCAATCAGCGTTAACACGATGCCATATTTTCATTTATCGTGGCTTCGGCGTGAGATCAGCCGAACGATGTACCCCGCTCAAGGGTAATTCCTAATCCAGTAAACAAAAAAGCGTAGAGAAACCAGTCAATCTTCCCTACGCTTCTATATTTTATCATCTGCTTTTTATGCGACCTAAAGCATTTTCTCAAACGTCACCAGGGTGGCAATAGGCTTGAACCCCACACGCCGATACACATTTTCCGTGCCATCTGCCTGAGCAATCAAAAAAACCGTTTCAACATGCCGTGAAAACGCATACTTGGTCATATAGCCGGTCAAATAAGCAGCAAATCCTTGCCGTCGATAATTTTCTAACGTCGTCAGACCCGCCACCTGTGTTAAGCCGTCAAAAATCTCCATAAACATCCCGGCTGCTACCGGTTTTTTATTGAGCCGCAAAACAAACGCCTGCCCAGTAACCAATGTTTTACGAAACATCTCGGCATCTGTGTCCAACATGCGCGTAGCGAAGGGATCAAAACCAAGCTGACTGGTCTGTTGTAAGCCCTCTTTCACATCATCCAGAGAAGAATCGCCAGAAAGCACGAGGGTTGTCAGACCCGGCATTTCCGGCGCAGGGCGCAAGGTTTCCGGCTTACAGGCCAACACCATGCTCTCGTTGACCAATTTATAATCATTTTGCCCAAGCAAAGCGGTTAAAGCAGGATTGTAAGCATCTAAAAATTGGATGCGCGGCGAGAGATGGTGCTGCCAGAAGGCATCTTCCATATGCAGCAGGGCATCATTGCTTTCGACAGTGCGCTGGGTTGGCACAGCTAAATTAAATTCAGGCTTGGCATCAGCTTTGCCAAAATAAATGTTAAACGGAGCAGCTTTTATAACTTCTTGATCTTCATATTCATGACACAAGTAGGCTTGGATTCGGTCAATCAGGTCATTCACGGCTCATTTTTCCTTTTTGATACGCGCACTACAGTCCACCAACAGAAAGTTATGTTAATATAACTTCGCTTCCTCCGCTATAGCCAATAAGTTTGAGAACGGCCGTTATATTCATCATCGTCTTGGGCACCAGCGTATCCGGCAG
>JACSSI010000392.1 GCA_014879345.1 Anaerolineae bacterium
GCGGTGTCGAAGCCGACGCCCCACCAATCAAATTTCACTTTGCCATCCTCGCTGAGAATACCAGGGAAATCAGTGTCTACGCGAATCATGTGGTTGCCCAGAAATTCGGGCAGGTCTGCAACGGGGATGTTGAAATGTGCAGACATGGTTTTGCCCATGCCGGGAGTGTAGTTAATTTGAGAGGGGATGTAGTCTACGGGTTGATGGGTGATGGCGAGACGCATCCGTTCTTTTCGTGTTAGGCTCATGATTTAATTATGTCCTTTATTTTGTGCAAAAATAGTAGGTTTCTGTTCACTTTGTGCAAATAAAAGACCTGACAGGTTTACTAAATTCATGGGGCTGTCGTCACCTCAATTTTGCCCAACTTGTTGGAAGGGAAAGCGGGTGACTAAACCTGTCAGGTCTGGGTAGCGCTACATCCGCGCTAAATTAAATTCCTCGTGCGCCGTTTCCCGCCCTAGCACTGCCAGGACAAACTCAGGCCACCAGTTTTTCTGCTCGCCGCGATCTTCATAGTCCGCAAGCACATCGACGGTGGAGGCGCGGAGTTCCCATCCTTTTTTGACGGCTTCGCCTGAGGGCAGGCCGGTTTTCGGCAGCAGCCACTTGCGCCCGGTGTGCACGTGCAGCACTTCGTCGGCCCAGTCATAATCCTGAATTTGGGCGGCGAGGGGTTCATTGGCATTGACGCTGATTTCGTATTCCAAGCGCTTGCCGGTTTTGGCAGGCATCAGATTTTGTTCGATGGCAAAGAGGACGTTGTGGGCCTCTTGCACGGTGAGGGTTCCCAGGCGGATGGACATACCAGGATGAATGGCGATGAGCCGTTTCCAATCGACGCCGCGATTTTCAAAGTAGATGGTTCCCATGCTGGCGTGGCGAACCTCGTCCCATAGTTGGCGTGTCATTTCCACGTAATATTCCCAGGGTTCGCCTTCTGATTCGGCGATGATGCGAGTCATGTATTCTGGCACGTCCATTTCCACGATACGGCGGCACATGAGCGCCAGGGTGCGTTCGTCCAGCGGCACGTCTTCGTTCATGGAAACCTGGCGCTGCGGATTGACGAAGTTCCATTTCATGGCAAAGCGGTCGTCTCGATTGGGGAAGTAGTCGGGGGTGAACGGTGCTTTGACGCGGGTGGGGGGCAGTTCGGCTCGCTTTTCCTGGTCGCCCATGATGCCGCCCATGGCTTGCAGGTAGGCTTGCAGGTGAGCCTGGAACTGGTCGGCTTGGGCTTGAGATGATGGGGATTGGGTAACGGCCGTTACCGCCAACTTACCCCACGCCACAATCTCCTCTTCATCCAACACAATATGCTTCATCATGCGCCGCGTGGGCTGGTCGATAACTGGGTTCGCATGGGCATAGTGACGTTGGTAGGCATCTAGCAAAGCAGGTTTCAAAACGCCGTACAAGCCTATGATCTTCTCGACTGTCGTTTCGGCCGTTAGCAGTTCAGCAAAAAATTGGTCGATGGCGGGGTCTGGGCTGACGTCCATGCGTGGCAGGGGATTACGCATTTCCGCCACGCGCACGCGGATGTCGGCGGCATGGTCGGCATCGAGGCTGAGGTGGAGACCCAATGCTTCTTTCACTTCCCATTCTGGGGTGGATGCCAGCCAGTAGAGGCCCACTTCCATCGCACGTTTTTCAATCCAGGCATAGCGCAAAAAACGGCTTACATTTTCTTCAACGCTGTAGCCCTGAACAGCGGCTTCGGCGTAGGTGGCTAATCCGGCAAGCGGGGGAATAGATGACATATGATTTACTCCTGTTTGGGGTTTCGTAGTGCGTAGAACGTAGTGCGTAAAGACTACGCTCTACGTATAATTTATTCTGGCACAACGGCCGTTGACTGACGCACAACCAGAGATGTTTCTATTTGGCGGCGGACGGGGGTTGCAGGCCGTTCTCCGCTTGCGTCTAATAAATCAAATAACATCTGCATGGTCAGTTGCCCAAGTTCGTAACCAGGTATGCCCACGGTTGTCAGGGGGGGGTCTAACTGTTCTGCCAGCCAGATGTCGTCCAGGCCAATGACAGACAGGTCGCGGGGGACTTCGATCCCTTTTGCTCTGGCGGCTGCGATGAGGCCGATGGCTGTCATATCATTTGCTGTGAAAACGGCCGTTGGTCGTGGCGATAAACCCATGATTTTTTCAATCGCCTGGCGTCCACCAGCTATTTGCAAATCACCTTCAATCACAGGGGCAGATTCAATAGGAATACCATGTTTGGCGAGGGCACTCCAAAATGCATTACGGCGGTCGCGAGCGGTTTGCAATTGCAAAGGGCCACTGACATGGACTAAATGTTGATGCCCGAGAGCGATGAGATGATCAACGGCCGTTTGAATGCCAGCAGAATAATCAAAGCCAATTGTACTGACGTTTGCGCCAGCCGCCTTTACTTCCCAGTCTAAAACAACAGCAGGCACATTGTTCTTGCTCAACTCAGCCAGCCATAAATCCGACATACTGCTGGACATGATCATCACCCCATCCACCCGTTTATCAACCAGGGAACGAATGAAAGCCAGACCTCGATCTAAATCATAATTGGTGTTGCACAAGAAGACATCATAATGACCCTTGAACGCCACATCTTCCACACCATGAATCACATCTGCATAAAAAGGATTGCCCACATCAGAAACAAGAATAGCGGCCGTGTTTGTGCGATTAGAAGTGAGGCTGCGCGCCACGCTGCTGGGGCGGTAACCTAGTTTTTCAATGGCATTTTCCACCTTAGTACGAGTATTGGGTCTCATGTACTCGTAGTTTCCACTCAGCACACGGCTGACCGTTGCTTTGGACACACCAGCTACTTTGGCTACATCTGCAATCGTGGTTCGTGACATGCTTCTACCCTTATAAATTAATCTTCTGAAAATATTTCAGAAACCGGTTTCTGAACTCGGTTTCCAGAATACCACATGCGCCCATTCAATGTCAAGAACTTATTTAAGCCTGCTGATAATAAATTTTGGCACAAGATTTTGTCTGAAAAAAAACATAATTAGTCAAGTAGTGCCTAGAAAAGCATATAAATTTTGGGCAATCTCACCAATAAGCTCTTGACATGGGCTAAATGAGTGTGGTAATCTTTCCACAGTTCAGAAACCGGTTTCCGAAATCGGTTTCTGAAATAAACCTAAATTTTCAGAGAAAGCATAACAGTAAGTTCAACAAAATATTAAAGTGCATCAGTAAGCGTCCTAAATTTAAGAATTGATAGACGAAGGAGGTGTGTTCACCCAAACACAACTGGTTACTTCAAATAAAAGTCTTAGAAAAAAGTTGGTTGGAGAAGCTTGTTTTCCACAGAAAAATAACACTCAAAAGGAAGAGAAACATGAACCGTTTAGCTAAATACAGTTTTTTGTTGTTATCTATAATTCTCGTGATGGCACTGCTGGCGGCTTGCGGCGGCGATACAGCCGCGCCGGCTACAGAAGCACCAGTCGAAGCAGCACCAGCCGAAGCGGAAGCCCCGGCTGAAGCTGAAGCGCCAACTGAAGCTGAAGCACCAGCCGAAGAAGAAATCGTTATTCAACATTGGTATCACCAATATGGTGAAGAAGGCACTTACGATGCTGTACTGCGCTATGCAGAAGAATACAGTGCCATGACCCCCGGTGTGCGCGTCGAGGTCAACTGGGTTCCCGGTGATTACTTTGCCGCTTTAAATTCTGCCCTTTTATCCAATGAAGGCCCCGATGTATTTGAATTGCAAACCGTCACTTTAGACCGCATTGATGCCGGCCAACTGGCGCCATTGGATGATTTATTTGAAGGCGTACTCGATGATTTTAATGCTACAGCTATGCAGCGCGTCATCATAGATGACACCATTTACGGCGTACCAATGATCATGGATCCCCAATTTGTGTATTACAACAAAGGGATGTTGGCAGAAGCTGGCATAGAAGCACCGACCACGATGGCCGAACTACAAACCGCATGTTCTGCCCTCGATAACGGCCGTGTCAAAGGTCTATATCTCAGCAACGACATGGGCGCCACCAGCTACCTGCTCTATATGACAACCTGGGCCGCTAACAGCGATTTCATTGATGGCGACCAAATTATTTTCAACACCCCTGACAATGTAAGCATGTGGGAAATGAAAAAAGCCCTGGTTGACTCTGGTTGTCTTCTCGTGGGCGCCACCACAGAATGGTGGGATCCGGGTGCATTGAATGATGGCCTCACCGCCATGCAATGGGTTGGTTTGTGGGCTATGCCCGGCGTTATCGAAGCATTGGGTGAAGAAAATGTGGGTGTCATGCCCTGGCCTGCACTTGACGAAACTGCAACCCCCAGCGTCTGGATTGGTGGCTGGAACCAATCTGTCAACGCCAACAGCGCCCATGTTGATGCGGCCAAAGAATACGTCAAATGGTTATGGATAGAAAATCAGGATGTGCAAATTGACTGGAACGTGGGTTATGGATTCCATGTACCACCCCGCGCTAGCATTGCGGCCCAAGCCGAGGCTCTCAAAACTGGCCCCGCTGCTGAAGTATTACAAATGCTGCCCCTTTATGGCAAAACAACTCCCGTCACCTGGACAGGCGCGATGGACTCTATCTATCAAGATGCCCACAGCGAAGTCTTGTTAAACAACGCCGATGCGGCCGCACAACTATCCGCTGCCGCCGACGCAGCCCAACAAGAACTAGATACATTGCTCAACAACAGATAGACTATTTGTAAAATGAAATTGAGCCGCCTCACATAATGAGGCGGCTCAAAAAAAGCTAATCTATACCAGAAGTTCAACTTTTGGTTATCAATTCAATTTTCTCTCAAGACAAAAGTTGAACTTTTTTCCAGTAGAAAGCGCGATCATTAGGTGACACGATGACAACCGCACCCCCGCAATCTCATAAACGCACACTCAGTAAAAAGAAAAAGACAACCCTTGAATTCTGGCTGTTTGTTGGACCATTGGTGCTTGGCCTGATCGTCTTCGTTTACATTCCTATTGTCTGGGGGTTTGTGCTGAGTTTTTTCCGCGCCAGAAATACAGTCACACCCACTGAGTTTATTGGCCTCACAAATTACACTGAGCTTTTTTCCGACATCCGTTTTATTGATTCGTTACAAATGGTAATTGTATTTGCCATTTTTATTGTCCCCATTACTTTTGCGCTTTCTTTGGGATTGGCGCTGCTGGTGAACAGCGCTGGCTGGAATACAGGTTTATTTCGCACTATTTTCTTCATTCCTACTGCTGCTTCTTATGTGGTGGCCTCGTTGGTTTGGAAAACATCGTTGTTTAACGGTTTGCCCTCTGGTTTTGTCAACAATATTTTGTGGATGACCAATGAAATAAATCCTATCGCCTGGGTAAACACGGCCAGTCCACCTTATTATTGGCTGGTGCTGGCAACG
>JACSSI010000393.1 GCA_014879345.1 Anaerolineae bacterium
CCCCGTTTCTGTGAACTTGAAAATATCTTGCATAACCGGCGTGTCCCCTTCCAGTCCGGTTAGTTCCGTAATAGCCGTCACTTTGCGCTGCCCATCGCGTAAACGCGCCTGTTGCACAATCAAATCAACAGCAGAAACAATCTGCTTGCGCACCACAGTTAATGGTAAATCCATACCAGCCATCAGCACCAACGTTTCCAGGCGGGAAATTGTATCGCGGGGAGTATTGGCATGAACAGTCGTCAGACTGCCATCATGCCCCGTATTCATCGCTTGCAGCATATCTAGCGCTTCACCACCGCGACATTCACCTACCACAATGCGCTCCGGGCGCATACGCAAAGCGTTGATCACCAAATCGCGGATACCAACCTCGGTATCCCCTTTGCGTGTCGGTTTTTTCGTTTCCAATCGAACCACATGGCGCTGCATCAGGCTTAGTTCAGCCGCATCCTCAATCGTTACAATGCGGTCGCCCTCGGGAATGTAGCTGGAGAGTACGTTGAGCAGTGTGGTTTTACCAGAACCAGTACCCCCGCTTACCACGATGTTTAATTTTGAGATAACACACGCCTTCAAGAAATCAGCCATATCCTGATTGAGACTGCCAAAATTGATTAAGTCCTGAACCTGGAACGGCGTTTTAGAGAATTTACGAATGGTAATGTTGGGGCCATCAATAGCACACGGTGCTACCACGGCGTTGACGCGCGAGCCATCCGGCAGACGAGCATCGACAAGCGGCATATCACGGTTTGCTTTACGTCCCAACGGTTTGACAATTTTGTTGATAATGCGCTCTATATGAGCATCGTTTACAAAGACGACGCCGCTTTCGATGATCTGCCCTTTCTTTTCCACGTAAACCAGGTCTGCCCGATTAACCATCACCTCTGTGACTTCTTGATCGTTGAGCAGGGGTTCAATCGGGCCAAAGCCGACAATTTCATCAACCAGCGCTTCAAAGAAGACGGGTTCGAGTTGGGGCGGCACATTGATATTGGCATGTTTCCTCGCCATTTCATAGCGGTCTTTGATGAGTTTGATGGTTTGTGGATCACGTGATGGGATAGTTTTGTCGGCAAAGGATGCTTCGATTTTTTCAGCAAGCCACAGGATGGCTTTGCGCAGTTCACGATCTTGAATTTTTACGATTGGTGCATTGACAGCAGTCATCTAGTTTCTCCGGCTGGTGATTATCTTTTGATGCTCATTTTACGCAGTTGGTACTTCATATGTTATTTGTGGTGTGAGGATACACTGCTGTCATTATAGAAGGTTATAAAGGGTGGCTGTATAGGTCGTGTTACCTATTTTCTTTGCACAAATTGTACACGGGGCAGGGTATCTATTCTTGTGGTTTGCCCCAGCCGCCTCCCCCTGGTGTTTCCAGTCGCAGCATGTCCCCAGTTTTCAAGTTGAGCGTGATTTTACTGGGGATTTCTGTTTCGTCGCCGTTTTGGATGAGGATGTTTTTGCCGCGTTCTCCGGGGCTTCCGCTTTGCAGGCCATAAGGCTGTTTTTGGTGACGTTCGCTGGTGACGGTGACGCTTACCGGGCTTAGGAAGCGAATGGCGCGAACCAGGCCATCTCCACCACGATGCTGGCCTTTGCCTCCGGAATTTTGACGCAGGCTGTATGTTTCCAGGCGCAGGGGATATGTGTGTTCCAGCGCTTCGATGGGCGTGTTGAGGGTATTGCTCATGTGGACATGAACGCCGCTGGCGCCGTCTGCATGAGGTCCGGCGCCAGCGCCACCGCCAATGGTTTCGTAGTAGGCGAACTGGTGAGTGGTGTTTGGATAGGTGCCGCCGAAGGTGAGGTTGTTCATGGTGCCCTGGCTGGCTGCTGGAATCAGGTTGGGCAGAGCTTGGGCCAGGGCGCCGAATACCACGTCAACAATACGCTGCGAGGTCTCAACGTTGCCAGCCGCGACAGCGTGGGGCGGATGTGGGTCGAGCAGGCTGCCGGGTGGGATGTGGGTGGTGACGGGGGCGAAGGCGCCTTCGTTCATGGGCAAGTCGGTGTTGAGCAGCACCAAGGCGACACAGCGCAGGCAGTAGGCCACGGCCGAGTGGACGATGGCGGGTACGGCGTTGAGATTGCCGGTAACGGCCGTTCCCGTCCCCGTAAAATTGACAATCATCTCAGCCTCATCAATCGTAATGGTGGCCTGGATGGCAATGGGGTTGATGTCGTCGTTGTCCAGATAGTCGGTGAAGGTATAACGGCCGTTTGGCATCATCTGTATCGCGGCACGGGTCATTTTGTTCGCGTAGTCAATCAGAGCGTTGGCATGATGCCAGACATCATCCAGGCCATAGCGGGTGCTGATTTCATGCAGTCGCTTTTCGCCGATGGCGTGTGCGGCCAACTGCGCGGCCAGGTCGCCTTCTCGTTCTTGCGGGGTGCGCACGTTGCGCAAAATGAGCTGCCACACCGCTTCATTTCGTTTGCCTGCCTCGACCAGTTTGATGGGGGGGATGATGATGCCTTCCTGGAATAGTTCTGTGGAAAGCGGCATAGAGCCAGGCGACATGCCGCCCACATCGGCGTGGTGGGCGCGGCTGGCGACGAAGAAATCAGGGTTTACTGTGTGTTCAATAAAAACGGGAGAGACGAGCGTAATATCAGGGAGGTGATTGCCGCCTTGATACGGGTCGTTGACGATGACGACATCACCGGATTGGAAGGGAGCGCAGGTGTGGATGGCGGCCTGTACGGAGGCAGGCATCGCGCCCAGGTGGACGGGAATGTGGGCGGCTTGTGCCAACATGCGCCCATCGCCCAGGAAGACGGCGCAGCTAAAGTCGAGCCGTTCTTTGATGTTGGGGCTGTAGGCGGCACGACCCAACGTCACACCCATTTCTTCAGCGACGGAGGTGAAAAGATGGCGAAATATGGAAAGGGTAACGGCCGTTGTCGAATCAGTCACACTTACTCTACAAACACTGGCAGATTAGCCAGCGCCACTACATAAGACCAGTCACTATCACCCTCAGTGAAAACGGCCGCTACTTTGCAGACCTTGCCTTCGGCCAGTTCAACCAACTTCTCCATGCCTTGCAGGGTGCTGCCTGTACTCACCACATCATCAACGAGAATACAATTTTTACTTTTGACCAACGACTGATCCTTCTCGTCCATGAACAGTTGCTGTGGCTTACCGGTTGTAATCGAAACCGTCTCCGCACTGAGCGCATCGCCCATGTAAGACTTATATGATTTGCGCAAGACAATGTAGGGCAAACCCATAAGAGCGCTCATTTCATAGATGAGGGGAATACTTTTGGCTTCGGCCGTAACAAGAACCTCAGCCTCCCCATTTTTCAGTCGTTCTGCCAGAGCCGCAGCGGCTGCCTTGACTACATTGGTATCACCAAGCATGTTGAAGATGGCAATGCGCACGCCCGGCGCGACCTCAAACAAAGGTAAATGGCGCACAATTCCAGCAATATTGACAGTGTGAGTTTGACGGGATGACATGGTTGAACTCCTCATGAAATAATCTCAACGGCAATCAGATTGCATTGAGGCACATAAATTATTACAAATAACAGGAAGATAAAGTTTACCCGATGCTGGCGTAAATGGCATCTCATATTTGCCAAGATGTGAGGTTTTCTGATGGATCCAAAAGTAGGTTTGCTAAATCTTGCGTGCGCAAAAAATAAGCTCTTTTTCGTTGAGACAATACTTGTTTTTTTTACCACCAAAATAATCCGCTTCAGTTATCCACTTGAATGGTTCAACGTGAAATCCCGCGCTTTCAAGCCTGCTTAGATAATCTTGTGCATAGATTCTTACATGATCTTTTTGCCCAAAATATTGCACTCTATCAGCTTCAGTTGTTTTGGAAGCATCCTCGTAAGTTTGGTTCAAAGTGAGAGAAATTGGCACTTGCAAGATTGCCCATCCCCCAGGAACGAGTACCCGAAATAACTCGGACATCGCTTTGCCATCATCAATAATGTGTTCCAGCACATGATTACAAATAATGGCATCAAAAAATTCATTTGCATATTGAATATCCGTTATATCCATTTTAACCATGACCCGTTCAGAGATAAGATCGGCCGTTAGATAGTCAATATTTGTTTGGGCAGAAAGAATGGGTGTTAATTTTGGCTCTGGTGCTACATGCAGCAGCTTATAAGGTTTTGTAAACAAGTCTGTTTTGTGCGTTAGAAAGCAATACAACAGGCGTTCTCTGTCGATGGAGCCACATATAGGACAGGTGCGGTTTTCTCCATAGCCACCGCCGATTACATTTTTCTCTTCCAGCACGGGAATCTTCAACCCATGCGGAAGCATTTTGCGAAGATGAGATTGACAAAGTGGGCATTCATACCGAAATCCAAAAAACCGAATTCTTTTTCTGATACCTCTCGCTTGTGGCGGGAGTTTGTTGAGAATAATTTCCGTGGAAAGCCGTTTCATAACATTTTTGGGAATTTAATTTGGTTTCGTGATCTGTTCAAGCGTAAGAAGCAGTTCTCTTGCTTCCTCACGAGATTGCCCACAAAATTCTGTGGATGGCGCAAATCCCCGACAGAAGACTGGATAATTAGCCATACCCCATATTTGGCAGCGGTATGTGATGGGATCGAGGTTTACACACATTTCCCCGGATGGTTTACCGTGGGGCATCCCAGGCATTGCCGAGTTGATTGAGGGGATGATGCAGCACATGCCGCAGTTGGCTCTACATTCCATGTTAATCAGTGCCTTCAGGGATTAGTTCATTGGCCGTGTGTGGCGCTATCTTGTCTTTCTCAATCTGTTGTGGCAATTCCTGCAGAGATTTTCTCCGCTTGACGCTCTAGTTTAGTCTGGAAGTAGGGTTGGAGCAATAGAAATAACCGGACTGAAAACGGCCGTTTCTCCCCCAAATCATCACAAAAAAACAGGCTCCCCCGTTCCCGAGAGAGCCTGTTCCTTAACTGGAGTACGCTAACATGTTAGTGCAATGTTCGCGGCAATGACGCTGGTATGTTTACTCCACAACCGGGTAGCCAGCTTCCGTCCAGGCTCCGAAACCACCCTTCAGGCTTTGTACATTGGTGTAATCATTGGCCCAAAGAATCGTCATAGCAATGGTGGAACGGTGGCCGCTGCCACAGTAAACTACAATTTCAGCATCCTTGTCGGCGGGCCACATATTTGTGCTGGTGGCAAAATCTTCCAACGGGATGAAAACAACATTCGGCGCGTCAATATATCCCTTTTCTGCTACTTCTTCAGGAGTACGCACATCAATCAAAATCAAGTCGGGATTTTCAACAATCGCCACATTCAGGTCATCGGCGCTGATGCCGCCGAATCCTTCGGGGACGGCTTGCAGCATTGCCTGCATCTCGGCCAGGAGTGCCGGGTCTGGTTCCGCTTCATTCAGGGCTAC
>JACSSI010000394.1 GCA_014879345.1 Anaerolineae bacterium
GTGGTCAACGTGACCGATGGTTCCGATATTTACGTGTGGCTTTTCGCGCACAAATTTTTCTTTGGCCATAATTTCCCTTTCCTCTTTAAATATTTAATTACCACCGGACATCCCGGTATTTTCCGTAATAAATTGCGCCGCTACTAACGACCACCTCGTATGATGGTTTTTGCAAGTTCATCGCTCACTGGCGCGTAGTGAGAGAACTCCATTGTGAATGTACCACGACCTTGTGTCATTGAACGCAACCGAGTTGCATAACCAAACATTTCAGCCAGCGGTATCTTAGCTTTAATTGATTGTATACCCTCTACACGAAGTTCCATACCAGAGATTTCACCGCGTCTCGAAGATAAGTTCCCAATAATATCACCCGTGTACTCTTCCGGTGCAACAACTTCAACAGCCATCATCGGTTCAAGTAAAACAGGCGCACCCTTTTGAACACCTTCTTTCAAACCCATTGAGCCAGCAATCTTGAAAGCCATTTCTGAAGAGTCAACATCATGGAATGAGCCATCATACAAGGTTGCTTTAATGTCCACAAGGGGGTAGCCAGCTATCACACCACTTTCCATAGCCTCTTTAATACCGGCTTCGGTCGGGTTAATGAATTCTTTGGGAATTGTGCCACCTATGATTGCATTCTCAAACACAAAACCAGTTCCCGGAGGCTGTGGTTCCAGGCGCAAAACAACATGACCAAACTGACCACGACCACCGGACTGACGAACAAAGCGACCTTCAGCTTTTTCTACTGTTCGTGTAATTGTTTCACGATAAGCAACTCGTGGCTGCCCTACATTAGCACTTACTTTGAACTCGCGGAGCAAACGATCTACCAATACTTCAAGGTGTAATTCACCCATACCATAAAGGACTGTCTGACCAGTTTGTTCATCAACTTTCACTTGAAAGGTTGGATCTTCTTGAGATAAAGCTCGTAACGCCACACCCATTTTATCCTGGTCTGCATTACTCTTTGGCTCGACTGCCATTTGAATAACTGGTGCCGGGAAATCAATCGATTCTAAAATAATAGGGGCATTACTATCGCTTAAAGTGTCACCAGTAAAAGCAGTTTTCAGCCCTAATATGGCAGCAATATCACCAGCATGAACTTCTTGCAAATCTTCTCGACGATCTGCATGCATACGCAGAATACGACCGATGCGCTCTTTTTTGTTTTTCGAGCTGTTAATAGCCGATTCACCTGTACGTAAAACGCCAGAATAAACACGGAAGTAGGCCAGACGCCCAACATATGGATCTGTAACAATTTTGAAAACTAGCGCAGCCAGAGGTTCGCTATCTTTCGCCTCACGTTTTTCCACAGCATCTGTAAAAGGATTAACACCTTCTATCGGAGGCACATCTAATGGTGAAGGCAAGTAATAAACGACGGCATCTAATAATCTTTGCACGCCCTTGTTTCGCAAGGCAGTACCACACATAACCGGTGTCACTTCACCACGAATTGTTGCTTGTCGCAGTGCGCCGCGCAGTTCTTCTGCCGTAATCTCTTCATCTTCCAGATAACGCATCATCAGGTCTTCGTCTGTCTCGACGATGCGATCCAAGATAGCTTTACGCGCTGCTTCAGCTTGAGGCAGAACATCTTCAGGAATTTCAACGAGCATGGGATTCGAACCTTCTTCATCTTCCCATACAGTCGCTTCCATTGTTAATAAATCTACAATACCGCGGAAATTCGATTCACGGCCAATAGGCCATTGAATTGCAATCGGGTTTCCATTCAATCGTTCACGAATCATGCCAATGGTACGAACAAAGTCCGCACCGACTCGATCCATTTTGTTAACGAAGCAGATACGCGGCACATTGTACTCATCTGCCTGACGCCACACGGTCTCAGACTGTGGCTCAACACCAGCGACAGCATCAAATACGACTACACCACCATCTAGCACACGCAAGCTACGTTGCACTTCAGCGGTGAAGTCAATATGCCCAGGTGTATCAATGATGTTAACTTGATGATCCATCCAGAATGTTGTTGTAGCAGCAGACGTTATTGTGATACCGCGCTCTTGCTCTTGCACCATATGATCCATGGTGGCTGTACCTTCGTGTACTTCACCCATACGATGAATTACACCGGTATAGTACAAGATACGTTCGGTTACGGTTGTCTTACCAGCATCAATATGGGCAATTACGCCAATATTCCGGACTCGATCTAACTGCAATTTGCTCATCAATCAGACCTAGAAACGAGAGAAATGAGAGTAAGCACGATTGGCTTCTGCCATGCGATGCGTATCATCTTTCTTCTTTACAGCTGAACCCTGATTGGTTGCAGCATCCATGAACTCGTTAGCCAGTTTTTCAGCCATCGAGCGTCCACCACGACCCCGAGCCGCAGTCAGAAGCCAACGCATGGCCAAAGCAGTTTGACGATGCGGTTCTACTGGAATCGGAACCTGATAGGTTGCACCACCCACGCGGCGTGGCTTCACTTCAATTTGAGGGGTCACGTTTTTCAACGCTTCTTCAAATACTTCAAGCGGCGCACGTTTCGTACGCTGTTCTACGAGATCGAAGCTCTCATACAGCACACCACGAGCAGTACTTTTCTTCCCGTCTCTCATGAGACGATTTATGAACATTGCAACTTGAACACTACCATAGCGCAGGTCTGGTTCAACATCACGTTTTTCTGGACGATAACGTCTTGGCATTTTTTACTCTCCCAACCTACTTATTTTGGTGCCTTCGTCCCATATTTGGAACGGGCTTTTTTCCGGTCTTCAACACCGTCGGAATCCAAGGTGCCACGCACGATGTGGTAACGCACACCTGGGAGGTCTTTCACACGACCCCCGCGTACAAGAACAACAGAGTGATCTTGTAATCGATGACCTTCACCGGGGATGTAGGCTGTTACTTCGATATGATTTGTCAAACGGACACGGGCAATTTTACGCAGCGCCGAATTCGGTTTCTTTGGCGTCAATGTTTTCACCTGAGTGCAAACACCACGTTTTTGAGGCGCACCTTTTGACTGGCGCGTCCGACGCTGTTTAAATGAATTATATGTCCATTGCAGGGCTGGCGCAGTACTTTTCTTACCTTTCGCCGTACGCCCTTTCCGTACAAGCTGATTAATTGTAGGCACGCTTGCTTTCTCCTTAATCAAAATACTCTTAAGCTTTGATGCACTATGATAGATTCTTCCCGAACATCAAGCGACGCGCTGCTGCCTTTTTGTCAACAACGCGCCTTTATTTACCGACAAATGGAGGCCATCGTAGTCAGTGTTGGACTCGATGGCCTCCATGCTTTTAACTTATTCAATTAGTAACTTCGCTCGTTACCTGTTTAAATCAGTTAGCAAACATACGAAAGTGGATTTTACCACAAGTGATTTTCTTGTCAACGAATTTTGAAGGGAAAGTCTGGGTCAAAACGGCCGTTCTCAGTTTTGTCTCAGACTTTCATTCAAGCTCAATACACTTAACGGCGCGACCGAGCCAAATCCATCAGCCCAGTACCAGCCCAACGACGATTTTTCTTATCGTCTTCCTTACCAAATTTAACAACTTCACCAGAATCAGTCAACGCTTCAACTGCAAGACCCAAACTCTGGAGTTCCTTGACCAAAACCCTGAACGAAGCTGGTACACCAGGTTCCTCAATCGGTTCGTCTTTGACAATAGATTCATACGTCTTCACACGACCTTGAACATCATCAGACTTAACCGTAAGCATTTCCTGCAAAGTATAAGCCGCACCATATGCTTCTAACGCCCACACTTCCATCTCACCAAAACGTTGACCACCAAATTGAGCTTTACCACCTAATGGTTGCTGTGTAACCAGCGAGTATGGACCAGTTGACCGGGCATGCGCCTTGTCTTCAACAAGGTGAGCCAGTTTCAGCATGTGAAGGATACCAACGGTAACAGGTTGATCAAACGGCCGTCCCGTCTTACCATCAATCAAGCGTTCCTTCCCTACTGTTGGCATCGGAATGTGCGTCTCAATCGTGATTCGCTGTGACAATTGCTCCAACACCTTCAGGTCTGCTTCCATGGGATCTACCTTGACTTCATCTGGCAAATCATCACCAAACTTTTCAAGCATAAGGGCATACCATTCACGCACACATACTTCAATAGCGTAATCATCGTATTGCCCATAATCCTGCTTCCGCAATGCCTCACGCCCACCGAATAAAATTTTATCCGGATCCCAACCACGTGTGCGCAGCCACTCCAAACCAACATTGTAACGAGAATAGAAATAATCCGTTTCTAAACGCGGAATATCATACCCCATCTCACCAAGCCAGTTCGCAACAAACAAAGCCCGAGCTTCATCGTCATCTTCCAGAGATTCCAAATCATATTCGATCTCTTTTAGCCAATCCCAGGCCCAATCGCTGACGATATCCCAGGCACGAGCCACCAGCCAGGCACGAGCCAATTCAGCAAAGATTTCAATCTCCTTAGCGCCATCAAACACTGGTGTAATAGCACGGAACCCCAGACGTTCAGCCGCCCACCCTAAGTGGGTTTCCAATACCTGACCAATATTCATACGACCAGGCACACCCAAAGGACTCAGGATGATGTCAATCGGTGTCCCATCATCCAGGTATGGCATATCTTCAATGGGAACAACTTTAGAAATAACACCTTTATTCCCGTGACGGCCGGCCATCTTATCGCCTTCTGAAATCTTCCGGCGTTGCGCCACACTGACGCGAACCATTGTTTCCACACCGGCTGGTAAATCACGATCATGCTGCCGGTCGAAAACATGCACATCGACCACTTTACCACGAGCACCATGCGGCAAACGCAAGCTGGAATCTTTCACTTCACGAGCTTTATCACCAAAGATAGCACGGAGCAGCTTTTCTTCAGGGCTGAGTTCTTTTTCACCCTTAGGTGTAATCTTACCCACCAGAATGTCATTTTCTTTAACATCAGCACCGACACGAATAATGCCTCGTTCATCCAAATCCTTGAGAGCGTCTTCACTCACATTCGGGATGTCATAGGTGATTTCTTCCGGGCCAAGTTTGGTATCACGTGCTTCAATCTCATGTTTTTCAATATGGATGGAAGTGAAGCGATCTTCACGCACCAAGCGTTCACTCACCAAAATCGCATCTTCAAAGTTACCACCCTCCCAAGAGAGGAAAGCAACCAGGACATCTTGACCAAGTGCCAATTCGCCGAATTGAGTAGAAGAGCTGTCCGCCAGGACAGCACCTTTCTCAACACGCTGCCCTTTGACAACAGTCGGGCGTTGGTCAATGCAGGTGCTTTGGTTCGAGCGGTTATATTTGCGCAAATTATAAGTACGTGGCCCTTCTTCGCCGATAACAACAACCTTGTCACCTTGAACGCTTACCACTTCACC
>JACSSI010000395.1 GCA_014879345.1 Anaerolineae bacterium
GGAACTTGCACGGGCAATGATGATGAAGATGGGATCAGGTTGATTACCCCGTTGGTGGCTGGTAATCAGGCTTGTGTGGCGGTAACGGCCGTTAACACCACCGGTTCCGCAGCCAATCTATACGGCTTCATCGACTACAATGGGGACGGCGACTTTGACAGCGATGCTGACAACTTGTTGACCGGCGTCAATTTTGGCGCTGGTGTAGCCAGCGTGCCCAATGGCGGTGTCAACGGCGCAAGTTACTGCTTCAATGTACCCGCCAGCGCCACCTTCGACGGCGGCGAAACCCACCTGCGCTTCCGCCTGACATCAAACACGCTGACCGGTAATCTCTGGGCAGGCACGGCCACCAACGGTGAAGTTGAAGATTATTACAACCAGCTCACCTGTGTCGGTAACTACATGTGGTTTGATACCGGTACAACCGCCAACGTGCAAGATGCAGGCGACACGGCCGTTGCCAACGGCACCCCCGTCAACCTCATCTGGGGCGGCCCCAATGGTGTCATTGGCACAGGCGGTGATGATGTCACCTATACCACAACCACCGGCAGCGGCGGCAATTACAGCTTCTGTGGTCTCCTCCCTGATGCCAATGGCACAGGCGGCGCTGACGAATATCAGATTATCGTACCTAATGCCCCTGGCGTCCCCGTCACTGCCGGACAGGGTGGGAATGTGGCATTGGACAGCAATGGCACAGCCAGCGGCAATAATGCCAATGGCCCCGTCTTCACACTGCCCACTGCCAACATGAACAACGACACAGCGTCCAATGATGCCAACCCCAACAATTACCCAGGCGCCCAAACCGATCTGAGCATCGACTTTGGGTTTATCCCCAGCTTTGATTGGGGCGATTTACCGGATACGACTGGCGGAACGGCCGTTGGTGACTATCAGACCCTCTTTGCCAACAATGGCCCCCTTCATCTCATGCGCAGCGCCACCTATCTGGGCGCTTGCGTAGACGGTGAAGCGAATGGGTTGCAAAACCTGCAAGCCGGGTTGACTGGTGCTGGCGATGATGGCAGCACGGGTTCTCCAGTAAGAGGCACCTGTGCCACCGCTGGCGACGATGAAGATGGCGTCACCTGGACATCGGTTCTGATGGCCGGTCGTCCGGCATCATTCACGGTGAGTACCTCTGGCAACAGCTGCTTGAGTGTCTTTATCGACTTCAATAATGATGGCACGTTGGATGCCGTTTCCACCAATGGTAACAGCCCTACCAGCCCCAATACAGCCATGTCGGATATGGTGCTGACGGGTTCTGGCCCTCATGCTTTCCAGATTAACATACCAGGCACTGCCAGCGGTGTCATGTACAGCCGCTTCCGGTTGACGGCAACCTGTGGTGAAGGTGGCGCATCTGCTACCGGTTTTGCAACCTCTGGTGAAGTGGAAGATTACGTATTGGCTGCCATCGGTGACACGGTGTGGCAAGATACAAATGTTAACGGTATTCAGGATGCCGGAGAAACAAATTGCAGCAATACAAATGGCTTGCTTGTAAATCTGCTTGATAGTGCTGGCAATGCCGTGATGGATGCAGGCACGCCCCCAACTGCAATTACCACCACAGTCGATAGCAGTTGTCGTTATAGCTTCCCCGGTGTCTTCCCTGGCGCGAACTATAAAGTTGGCTTTACAGCGCCTGTTGGATATGGCTTCAGCCCAACAACACAAGGTAATAACGCGACTGTTGACAGCAATGCTAATGTATTTACTGGACAGACAGATTCGTTCTCTGTAGCCCCAGCGACAACTGACAATTCCTGGGATGCGGGAATCTACCAGGTCACCAATCCGTCTGTGGGTAACCGCGTGTGGCAAGATGCAAACAACAATGGTTCGATGGAGTCTGGTGAGGTGGGTATTGACAATGCGCCTGTGCGCTTGTATGTAGACACAGGTAATAATGGGCCAGATGCCTCTGATGTTGCTGGTGCGCCGGTTGCAGCTTTCCTAACTGACAGCGAAGGTTATTACATCTTCCCGAATGTAGCCCCAGCAGCTAATTACTTCATCTGTGTTGATGCCGCTCTATTGGGTAACAGCAGTGGTGCACCGATTGGTGGTCATCCTCCGTCGGATACGGAGGAGGACGGCACCGGTGGCGCTGGTGATGATGGTGTGCCGCTAGGAACTGGTATGTTGGTTTGCAGCCAGGTGTTTGCCGTTGTCGCTAATGGTCAGCCAACGGATGACCTTGTCAATCCCATTGGCTATACTAATAACAATGCAGACATGAAGGTTGACTTTGGTTTCACGTCCAGTCCAACGGCCGTTACCCTCCAATCCTTCAACGCCAACAATAATATCGCTATCCCAATCGGTCTCGTGATTATCATGATCTCGATTCTAGTGGCTGGCAGCTTCATCATCATCCGTCGGCGAAAAGTGATGGGTTAAAATAGCAGCAAAGATTGGTTCAATTTTTGAAATTGAACCAATCTCCAATCTCAAAACAAAGCGGCGGTGTTCACACGAACACCGCCGCTTTTTCTTTGCCTGCCCCCAGTCGTGATACAATCCGCATATGTACGCTGTGCTTGTCATCAACATCGAAGCGCCGCTCGAAGGTGCCTTCCATTACGACATCCCCCGTGACCTGGAACCTGTGCTGCAAGTGGGGCATCTGGTGGAGGTGGAGTTTGGCCGCCGCCTGGCACAAGGCATCGTTGTGGCCTTTGATGACCAGGCACCGGTTGAAGATGTGAAACCGGTAATCGCCCTCATTGATGAAGTGCCAGTGGTACGGCCGTGGCAGGTTGAACTGGCGCAGTGGCTGAGTGAGATGTATCTTGCGCCGCTAAATGGCTGTCTGCGTCTGATGCTGCCACCAGGGCTGACGCGCTGGTCGGATGTGGTGGTGGATATTAATCCTTATTGGGATGGCAACGGCCGTTTAACAGACACCCAGGAACAACTAATCACCCTCCTGCGTAAACATGGTGATTTACGTGGCCGGCAAATTCGGCGGTTGATGCCTAAAACAGATTGGAAAAACGCCATCACCCAGCTTGCCAACCGCAGCATCTTGCGCAAAGCGTCTGTGCTAGACCCGCCGCGGGTGCGCCCCAAACAAATCCGCACCGCCGAACTGATTGCCAGCCCGGCACGTGTGCAGGATGCCTTGCGCCAATTGGGTCGCAGCAACAAACAAGCGGATGTGCTCCTGTATTTGGCTGATTTAGATGATCCACTGCCAGAGGAAACGGCCGTTCTCCAGGCCACCAACGCCACCGAAAAACACCTTCAATCTCTCGCTGAAGCTGGCCTTCTTACGCGCACCCCTTCACAATCCACAATCCACAATTCACAATTCATAATTTCTTTATCAATTCCGCATTCCGCCATCCTCCCCGCCGTGATGCGCCTGCGCGGTGCAGAAACCTACTACAACATCATCACCCTGCTAACCGCCGCCGCTCAACCCGTCTCCATCAGCGACATCTATGCAGAAACCGGCGCCAACATTACCCACCTGCGTAAACTGGTCAAGCTAGACCTCATTCGCTTCGGTTCTGAAGAGGTGTGGCGAGATCCGCTGGCTGACCGTGACTTCACGCCTGCCTTCGCCCCCCAACTCACCACCGACCAGGTGCGTGCCTGGGGGCGCGTCAAAGTCGCCATGATCAAAGCAGAAGGCGAAAGGCAGAACGCAGAAGAAGGGCGAGCATTCCTGCTTCATGGCGTGACAGGCAGCGGCAAAACAGAAATCTACATGCGTGCTATTGAGTATGCGCTGGCACAGGGGCAGCAGGCGGTTGTACTGGTTCCTGAAATTGCGCTGACGCCGCAAACAGTACGCCGTTTTGCCGCCCGTTTTCCGGGACGAGTGGCCGTGCTGCACAGCGGCCTGAGTGAAGGGGAACGGTATGATACGTGGCGGCGGGCGCGGCAAGGGTTGTTCGATATTGTGGTGGGGCCGCGCAGTGCTTTGTTTACGCCGCTGCCCAATATTGGCGTGATTGTGCTGGATGAGGAACACGATGGCAGCTACAAACAGACGCCCCCTGTGCCGCCGCCTTATTACCATGCTCGGGAAACGGCCGTTCAGCTAGGCCAAATTCTTAACGCCACCGTCATCCTGGGCAGTGCTACACCAGACCTCGTCACCTATCACAAAGCGCAGGCTGGCCGTTACCAGTTGATTGAACTGCCCAAGCGCGTCATGGGGCATCGCGGACGGGTAGAGAGCCAGGCCGCGCGCCTGGCCGTCACCTCCGTCTACCAGCGTGACAGCGACGACCCGGATGATGCCCTCACCATCCCGCTGCCGCCCATTCAAGTCGTGGATTTGCGCCAGGAACTGCGGGCGGGCAATCGCTCCATTTTTAGCCGGGCGCTTGATAAAGCGATCACAGAAACATTGGCGCGAGGGGAACAGGCCATCCTCTTCCTCAACCGGCGCGGCACGGCCAGTTTTGTCATTTGCCGAGATTGCGGCTACGTGGCTCGTTGTCCGCGCTGTGACATGCCCCTGACCTACCATCGACCCCATGCCAGCCTTGTTTGTCACCACTGTGGCCGGCGGGAGCCGCAAACACCAGAATGTCCTGCTTGCGGTTCCAAGCGCATTCGTTATTTTGGTCTGGGTACGGAGCAGGTCGAAGAGCAAGTGCAGCAGCGCTGGCCGGAAGCCCGCATCACCCGTTGGGATCGAGATACGACGGCGGGGCGCGATGCCCATGAGCAACTGCTCGCCAGTTTCATTAATCAGGAGGCTGATATTTTGGTGGGTACGCAGATGATTGCCAAAGGGCTTGATTTGCCTTTGGTGACGCTGGTAGGCGTGATTTCGGCAGATGTCTCACTGGGATTGCCTGACTATCGCACGGGCGAACGGGCGTATCAGGTACTCTCGCAGGTGGCGGGACGGGCCGGTCGAGGCTTACTGGGCGGCCGTGTCATCATCCAAACATACCAGCCAGAGCATTACGCGGTGGTTGCCGCGGCTGACCATGATTATGCGGGGTTTTATATCGAGGAGATTCGTTTCCGCACGCAGTATACGCTGCCTCCGTTTCGGCGCATGGCGAAACTGGTGTGGGTGGACCCGGTTAATGAACGAGGCCAGCGTGAAGCGGAACAGGTGGCGAAGGCGCTCCGTATGCATGCCCGAGATTTAGCATTGGCGGCCACGGAAATTTTAGGCCCTGTGCCACCATTTTTTAATCGCATAGACGGCCGTTATCGCTGGCAAATTATCATCCGTTCTCCCAATCCCAACCGGCTGCTGGCAGAGTTCCCCATCCCCGCCCGCTGGATTGTCGATATCGATCCGGTAAGTACACTCTAACTCAATTTACAACTGTCATTCTGAACGCAGTGAAGAATCCCAATATTATGGCTCAATTATTGCCGTAGGGATGCTTCG
>JACSSI010000396.1 GCA_014879345.1 Anaerolineae bacterium
CTGCTGCCGCTGGCAGGTTGGTCGATGGTAGCGGTAGGAGCAGTATTGATGATATTGACTGTGGCGCTTCTCTCTACAACCACGCTGCCCGCCGTTGCCCGAACCATGATGGTGTGTGACCCCTGGCTTAGGCCAGAAACGGCCGTTTCCGGATAAAATGTATGCGACCCCGCTCCAGGAGCATAATTAACCGTGCGGTACAAACTGCCATCGACATACCATTGCACCTGCAACGGGATTCCTGCTCCTGGGGCAACAAAGCCCACATTGGCAGACATACGCAGCGGATAACCCAGGTTATACGTCCCCCCATGTGTGGGTGCAGTCAGGGTAACGTTGACCCCCACGCCAATCGCTTCGAGGACAGCATCGTAGGCATTGACATACAGGTTAACACGGCTATCGGGACTGGTATGCGCCGTGTCACGCATAATCGTCCATACTTCATTGGCAGTCAACGACGGGTCAGACGCCCAGATCAGCGCGGCAACGCTGGCCGCATAAGGCGAAGAGAAACTCGTACCGTTGATGAAACCAGCTGTGGTATTACCGCCCATCGCGGCTGGCGATTGGCCGCTGTAGACGGTGTAGGGGGCAAAGATGTCTACGTTTTCATGCCCATAGTTAGAATTGCCTGCTTTCCGTTGCGAATCCCAACCCAGACCACCAACACAAATAACACCCGCGTTTTCACAGGGCGTGTGCCAGGTGTGTTCCCAGCAAATGCCGAAGACACAATCTTCGCCATCAACATTTTTGTTGCTGTTGCCCGCCGAGGCGAACAACAAAGCACCAGAAGCGCGGACGGCGGCCGTGGTCGCTTCAAACGGCCACACCGTGAAGCCAAAAATAGCTGGCACATCGGCGCTGTAGCTCATGTTGATCACTTCTGCGCCAGCCCCCCGCGCCAGCAGCACCGAGCCAATAGAGACGAAGAAGTCGTAGCTGGTGTAAAGGGCAATGGGTCGGGCAATGGGGGCGGCGACGCCAACAATACCGTTGTTATCGTTTCCCACTGCGGCTGCCGTTTGCAGCACATCTGTGCCATGGAAAGGCGCACTGCCGTCCACGCCATCGACGTTGCGCGGATCGAACGGAAAGATATTGAGATAAGTTGTGCCGCTGGGGAAGTCGGCGTTGGGGTAAAAACCGCCATCCAGGACGGCGATGTCTACCCTGTTGCCAAGTTTGCCGCCCCTGTGCATCAGCGTCCACGCCTCCGGTACACCGATGTCTTGGGTGGTGCCAGCGGCATAATGGAGCCAGTCGTAGGCGTCGGGGGAGTAGCCGCCGTCAACGCCGTTGGGCGCTTCGTTGCTGGAAACGGGAATGGCGCCCGTCTCGCTTACCCAGTTGATACCGACGGTTAATCCATCCATCGCTTCAGCGGCGGCAATAGAGAACACGTCAACACCAGACTGGCTGCTGAAGGCGAATTCGCCAGCGGATTGAATATCACTGTCGGCCAAGCTTTCGATGTCGGCGACAAAATCGCTGGTATCGGCCGTGCTGAGATCAACGCGCACCAAATAGGTTTTGGGCAGGTCTGTGATACCTGCGTCTGACGGGTCGATTTCCATCAGCACCTCACCGCCGGTACGCTTCAACAGGCCAATCAGAATGCCATCGAGGTCGGTTTGTACCACGATTTCGTTAACAACAAAGGTGGAGACGGTGCCGTGGGGGTCTTGAACGGCCGTTAATGGCCGAGGCGCACCGCCATCAATGCCCGGCAGTTCATCCTGAAAGGGTTTGACATTGCTGTCAATGACATAGCTGAACGGTTCTGCCACATTGCTGCCCGCTTTGACAATCATGGGCAGGAAGACGCTGTGGGCAAAGTGTTGTTCTGTCACGGTAAACGTGGCGTCGTCCAACTGCTCAAACTCGCCAGTGGCACAAGGAGCCAGGGAGCAAACGGTGATAGTGTGAGCGTCCAGGCTGGCATCGCTGGGGATGGTGTAAGGAATGGTAAACGCACCGCCGCTGGGAATGGTAAAGGTGTCGTCGTCTGTGCCGTTCCAGCGGATAGTTCCAGGGTAATTGCCTGGGGTGTAGCCCGCGCCGATGAGCTGCACAGTGCTGCCTGCCGCCCCTTCGCTGGGTACGACTTGCAGGGAGACGGCGTCGGCATAGTTGGGGGCATGGGCCAAGAGGTCAAGGGGATCGCCGGTATTGTGGTTGACAACGGCCGTTATCTCTCTATCTCTAAACGGTGATGCCAGCCCAAAGAAAAAGGTGCTTTCGCCATTATCGGCTTTGATACTTTCGTCGCCGCAGACAGGATTGTTGTGGAAATCGAACGTGATTTTGCGGCCATCCTGGGTGATGGCAAGCGGGGCAACAGTACCCAGGCCACCGCCAGTAACCACGTAAACGTGTTCAGCGCCACCGACGCCATCATAATTCAGGGGAATGACGGGGCCAAAGTCAATGGCTAGATGTGTGACGCAGCCCGGATTGCCGATGCCGACCATCTCGCGCATGTCGATGCGATATTCATAGGCAAACAACCCTGCTCCGGGCGTACCAACTTCGCCGCGCAGCAACATGCGGCTTTGCAAAAAACTGCTGCCGCTGGATGTGGCTAAGGTAAAGGTGGAAGCCACGTCTTCCACGAAGATGTTACAGTCGCTGTCGAAGACGCAGTTAATGGCGGGGGCACCAACGTTGACGAAGGAGAGAGGCGTGGGCGCATCTGGTGCGGCCTGGGAGGGGGTGGGTTGCGCAGCCAGGGTGAGTCCCAGGAGACCGATAAAGATGATAAACAAAGCAATGCGAGCAATTGTACGGAAAGATAAATGACTCATGTAGGTGTCCTCCAGGTGTTTTTGGTTTTGACCGTGGTGGGTAACGGCCGTTTACACCTATAGGACGAATGAGCTTTCCAAAACCTTTCCTCGGATCTCAAAACGACGGGTCTTCAGGATTTGGTTGGTCTTTGTTATTGGGTTATGGCTGCCAGCCGATGGCGTAGATGCCGTCCTCAGAAATGGTCGCAGTCACCCAGTTTAGATCCGTGTTTGTGGTGATTTGCTGGGTGGTAGACCAGCTTCCTCCCGAATTAAAGTGCAGCAATTTTAGCTGTAGAAATTCTTCTGGCAGGGTGTCAATGCCCAGGCGGGTGGCCTCATCCTGGCTGTAGCCGAAGTTGAGCAGGACGTTGATATTTTGCGGCAACGGTTGGTCTTGATGGGGAAACCAGGTGGGGCATTGGCTATCAGTGAGGGTGATGTCGATGTCCAGGGGAATGCCGATGAGGCCGCCGAAGCCAGGGGGGAGCGCAGCTTTGAGGGCGTCGGCGTTGGTGGCAGGCATGTAGCTAACGACGTTGCAGTCACCAGCCTGCGCCAGCGGCTGCGCCACGTTGACCATGATCACATCATCCAGCAGTGGTGCCATGCCGTCATTGTGGGCGGGGCCAACCCCACCGCCCACCTGGAGCCACTGCACCAATTCATCTGCTACGGCCAAATCATGCCCATCCACAATGCGCATGACGAGATAACGGGGCAGTTCTTTTTGTCCAGCAAGCGGGGTGAATTGGGCTTGCCAGGCGCCGCTGCCAGTGGCACTCATGGTTTGCGCCCAAGCGGGATGGCAGCCAATGGCGGCGTCCAGGCTGCATAGCTGGATTTTGGGCAGGCTCATGCTGCCGCTGCGCTCTTCCAGGGCGATGGTGAGGGTCATGACCTGGTTTTCGACGAGATCAAAGTGATGATCCAGGCTGAACTGGGCTGGATTTTCTAAGAGGGTGATGTCGTTGGTAGGGTCTTCATCTGTATAGAGGGTGTAGCGTGTACCGGCGGTTGCGCTGAGACCGTGCCAATCGGCAAAGGCGCGGATGGTGTCACCGGTGTTGACATCAAGCAAGCGCAGTTTGCCTAAGCTGTTACCGGCCGGGTCACCGGTGACACGGCCTTGGGGCAGGATGCGGCTGGGGGTATCGCTGCCACCTTGCAGGAGATAGAGTTGGGTGGGCTGGGTGGTTGTGGGTGGTGTGGTGGTGTCGAGGAGAACGTTGATGATGGGTTCTTGAGGGGAAACGGCCGTTTCTCCATCCCTAACCACTACCGGCAAAAACAGGTCATGGCCCGGTTGTGCGCCAAACAGATGTGCCGTCAATCCCATCGTTGGCCCGCTGTCTAATTGGGGAACGGGTGAACGCAACGGCACAAATGAGAGTGGCAGCCCTTGCAAATTAGCCCAATCAAATGCCAGAAAATCCCAGTCGGTGCGCCCGTGTACGTGGTGCTGCCAGGTGGCCTGGCAAAACGAGAGATTCGTCCCTGAAAAGTGGGTGTCTTTGTGCCAAAATTCGGTGGCAGTGTAATGGTAGGCCATCGCGGAGCCATCACGGTCGCCAAAGCCGCAGCCGGAGGGCAGCGTTTCACAAATGCAGTAACCGGGACCGCCCGTGGTATCCTGGTATTCGTCGTACAGGAACAGGCCGTAATGAGACCATTCGTGGGTGATGGTGCGGTAGGCATTGGGGGTTGTCCAACGGCCGTTTTCCTCATCAAAGGCATCGCGGCCATCCCACAAGCGGCCAAAATAGGTGGCGGCAGGTGTGTAGGTGGTGTTGGTCAGATAGCCAGTGTAATTTAGTTTGTCGGGGACGATGCCACCGACAAAGGCAGACGGCCGTTTATCATTGGCCGGCAGAAAACGGATATCCGCTTCTGCCCAGCGGTCGCCGCCGGTAGAGATGCTGACTGGCCCCAGCGCCATCTGCCCATCAGTCAGGTCATACAACTCCTGCGAAACGGCTTGCATGGCGTCCCGGATTTCCGCAGCCGTAGCCACCGTCGAATTGGGTGCGGGCGTCCAGCTCAGGCTGACGACCATGTTGATGAGGGTTAAAGGCTGTAAATCGGAGAGAATGATGTCGCCCGAGGCGGGTTGGGGCGTGGTCGCGCCCGGTGTCCAACTGGTGGTGTAGTTCCAATAGGCGGGCTGGTCGTGTTTGCCCGATGGCTGCGTATGACGCAGGCGCAACGCGACCAGGTGAGTGCAGTTCACGGGCAGCGGTTCAAAAGGTGTGCCTGCGTTTACCTGGATGTTGAGATCAGAGCGGGGGGAAACGGCCGTTAACCCATCAAAACACAAAACGCGCACAATACCAGTAATGGGAACGCCATCCTGATCCTTAAAAGTAACAGCACTTGTTTCTGCCTGTCCTGGCACAGCCATCAATAGGAAAACAAGGCCGATCAGTGCTAAAAAGGTCATACTTACCGCAATGCTGATGGAACGGAACGGTTTCATATCATCTCCTGAAAAAGTAGTTGGGGTGCAACAGTATTCATGGGTGCGGTTAGTTTTTGTGTAACAAAGCAGACTACAAAAGTCTTGCCAATACGAATTGGCATTAAA
>JACSSI010000397.1 GCA_014879345.1 Anaerolineae bacterium
TGGGCAGGGGAAAGCGGCGACTTAAAAATAAGTAAACCAGTAGATGAGCAACGCCAGCAATCAGTAAACGGAGACCGATATAGGTGGTCGGCTCAAACTGCCCGACACTAAAACGGGAAACGACTAGGGTTGAGCCAAAGAAAAAGCCCAGGAGGACGATGTAGGGTATCGCTTGTAGGGACAATGTAAACTCCCAAAAATAAGCTCACGCAAAGACGCCAATTCGCAAAGCTTTTTCTTTGCGACTTGATACCCTCGCGTGAGGTAAAAATAAATCGTATTAGATGATTGTCTAATTTCTATGGGGATTATACCCTATCTTTTTATCAGTGTCTGGCGCAATAGAACCAAAACGGCCGTTTCGCCGCTACGTAAGTCCAATTGCCACCAAACTCGTCATGGGGCAGTCGTCCATCTGAGCGATAGATGAAGCCTTCTATGTCATGTTGGGACTGTTGTGAGGAAATGAAGAAGATGCTGGTTGCGCCATTGTTGTGTTCAACCTGGATGTCGCCACCTGCTGATAAAGCTCGATAGGAAAAGGGCAGAGCCAATGAGCCATCAGGGTTTGGCTGCAATTGTCCGGTTTCAACCATGTCTACAACTTTGTTTAGGCGATTGCTGTTCACCTGGAAGTTGATCTCTTCCCAGACGGCGGCAAAGGGAACGAACTGGATGATGATGAGGGTAAACAGGTTGATGATCAAGGGCATGGCAGCGACAAAGAGGCTGCCACTGCCAACCTGCCAAATGAGATACCCGATGGAAGCGAGTATCAGCGCAAATAAAATGACACGGAAGGTTTCGGCAACGGCCGTTGCGCCGCTCATGCCCCCGCTTTGAAAAGTGATGATGTTGGCAACGGCCGTTATGCCCACCAGTCCCGCGCCAAACCAAAGTGAAAACAGGCCCAAAACTGGAATTTCTTGCTGGTTTTTGTCTGTGTATGTCTCGTAAGTTGTATGCATTGCTTCCCTCCAAAACGTTTCATTCAACTAACACAAAAACTGGATGATTTGTGACCGATTGCGTGATGCGTGAAGGTTCATCACGCATCCCACATCACGCAGGTTCTAAAGAAATGCGTGGGAGTAAGAAAAGGACAATATAAGCGACAATAAAAACGGCCGTTAACATCCCAGTCGTCACCGTTGCTTTCAAGAATAAGTCAGGGGAAAGCAGGTTGACGGCGAGATCGTTGAGCAGAGTAACCGGATTGGTGAACACATCCCAACTATTCCAGCGCAAGAAGCGGCCAATATAGACACCGATACCGCCGAGAACGGCCGTTGTCATCACAAACAACCAGCCTACCGTCACGCCAAAATGGCTTTCCACCACCGCATGAACAAAATACAAAGACAACAAACCCAGCATCAGTCCCGTTAACGCAAACGAAAAAAGCATAATGGCGTCATACCAAACGGGAATAAAAGTGGTGTGGTGTAAATGGATCAAGTCAGTCACCAAATAAGTCGTGTTGGGGAAAAAGAGCAGCCAAAGCAGACCAAACGCGCCAAGCAGCACCTGATTCCGCCGAAACCCAACCACCATCAAGGCAAACAGGAACGGCAGCCACGCCAAAATCAGGTTCCAAACCAGAAAACCATAGGAAAAACGACCCGTATAGACAACTCTGACCGCGACCATCGTCGTCGCTACCACGGATGCAAAAAGCATTGCCAAAAAGATAAGCACAAAGCGCCGCGCCACCTGATCTTTCCCTGAGTTCTTTAATTGCGTTGTCATGACATCACCCCTTTCGATTTTTCCGCCGCAACAGAAGCTGAAATTCGCCCAAACAGTCGCAGCAATAAGAAAACAGTCAACGCGCCCGTTACATCAACAAACACGTCAAAAATGTCATCAAAAACAATGGCGCGGTGCTTGAATCCGACAATTTGAAAGAACTCTTGCAGCACACCCAACACCAGCATCATGCCAAAATAGAACTTAGGTCGTTGCAGAAGAGAGGGGAATCGCAGGAGAACGGCCGTTCCTATCACCATAAATATCGACGCATGGCCCACCACATGTGCCTGCCAGGAGGCGAACAAATGGTAAAGACCATGCAACAACGTCGGCGAAAAACTCAAAAGCCTGTCAAAAGGAATCAATCCATAGGGGAATAGGGCAACGCCGACTAAAAGCATTAATCCCATTAATAACCATTGTGCATTAAATTTGAAACTATCTTGTTGTTGTAAACTGTTTTGCATATTCACCGTTCCTTATTTGGGCTGCATGGATACTTCGATACATTCAGTACAAGTTTAGAAAATAAAGGGTTTGGTCATGTCCCTACAGCCATAAAAAGGTTAACCCAGACCAACTTCCGCAGCGACGCTCCAATGACACAGGCCAACGCACCTGAGTGCTTGCTAGGAATGGCACAATAAGTCATGTTACAATCATGGAAACTTGACCTCTGGTATACGACTAAAAACTTATGAAAAATATCCTGATCGTTGAAGACAATGAAAAACTCAGACCGGCACTCAAAGCGGGTTTACAGGCCATCGACGGTGTACAAGTCGCCTACGACTGCCCCACGGGAGAAGCCGCGCTGGAATTTTGCCTGGCTGATGAGGCTGGGGTGGACGCCATTCTCATGGATGTGCAGTTGGCGGGGGAGATGAATGGGATAGAAACGGCCGTTGCCATTCGCCGCGAATTCCCCCGGATGCCTGTCGTTTTCTACTCCATCCAGGACGACGACACTTACTACCGCGATTTTCGCCGCTCCGGCATACTCAGCCATTACGCCTATGTGCGCAAATCCAACTACCTGCTGCCCCAGATGATTTGGCCGTTGTTGCAAGATGCTATAAACGGCCGTTCTTTCATCGACCCCGACATCGAATCCCGCGTACAAGAGGTGCGCCATAAAGATGAACATGCCCCCATGGAACTGCTCGAACCGAACGAACAAGCCGTCGCCAAAATGGTGGCACAAGGTATGAGCAACCAGCAGATCGCCGCCCGCATGGGCTTCCGCGACAAGCGCACCATCAGCCGCATCAACGGCCAAATCTACACCGCCTGGGGTCTCAACGAGACCACCTCCGACGAGAAAATTGCCCGAACACGAGTGGCAATTATTGTGAATAACGGCCGTCTCATCCACTGGAACGAAGACGGCATCCCCCACATCCTGGACGAACGTGGCAACTGGATAGAATGTTAGTTAACGAAAAATCAAAGAGTGGAAGGTCAACACACACCATTCTGCCCTCTGATTTCTGCCTTCTGATTTTATGAACGAGTTTCTACTTCACTGGGCCGTCATGGCCCTCTCCCTCTTCAACGCAATCTTGCTGCTGTGGCTAGGTATTACAGTTCTCTTAAATTCTGACAAACGATCATTGGGAATTTGGGCTGCTAGTGCTGGTTTATTACTTGGCAGTGCTTTTTTCTTTGCCCATACAGCCATTGTAGACCGTGGAGTCGTTCATTTTGGATGGCTCAGTATGATCTTTTGGTGGTCGATGGCCATGATACCAGCCATCATTTTGCCTTATGCCTGGTATGTCATCATGCTCTGGTACAGCGGCTTCTGGAATGGTGAAAAATCCACACTGCGCAGTCGGCAGCGCCGTTGGCTGCTCTTCGTCTCAATCGGACTAGGCATTGGTTTGCTGACACTGATGGTTGGCACCATATTGATAATCTTTTCCACTCCCCAACTAGATAAATTACGCACCTATATGCGCTGGTCAATTGCAGGCATCCCACTTTTGGCAGCAGCCTATTCTGTATACGTCGTCTTGTGCATTGGTTTATCGTTAGATGCTGTTCGTCGTCCAGGGCCTTCTCGTCGTGCCATGGGCAATTTGGCTCGGCAGCGAGCCCGCCCCTGGTTAATGGCAGCATCGTTCGCCTTAATCATTGTCAGTTTTGTGGTGATGGGAACCGTGTTGTGGCTCGTTCAAGATGTCCAAGAGCAGACGCTTTACGACATTCTCCAGCAATATTTCATTCCTTTCTACTGGCTAGATATGGTCGTTTCTGCGCTTATCAGCTTTTCTATTGTAATGTTAGGGCAAGCCATCGTTTCCTACGAAGTATTTACGGGCAAGACGCTGCCCCGTCGCGGCTTGTCCCGTCATTGGCGCAATGCGGTGCTGTTGGCTGCGGTGTATGGCCTGTTTGTCGGTGCCTCAATTACTGTTAATTTACGGCCGTTATATGCCATCATGTTAACGGCCGTTCTCATGACCTGCTTCTTCGCCCTATTTTCCTGGACATCCTACGCTGAACGCGAACGCTACATCGCCCAACTGCGCCCCTTCATCACCAGCAACCGCCTTTACGACCAACTGCTCACTCCATCCACCCCCACAGAACTCGACATCCAACCCGCCTTCCACGCCCTTTGCTTCGATGTGCTATACGCCCGAGTCGCCTACCTCGCGGCACTTGGCCCAACAGCGCCATTGGTCGGCCCGCCACTTTCCTATCCCAGCAACAACATCGCCACCTTGCCGCCCCTCACCACCCTCGCCACCCAACTCGACTCTCCCAATATCGACAGCCTCAGCATCGACCCGCAACAATACGGCGGCGCCGTGTGGGCGCTGCCCTTGTGGAGCGAACGGGGTCTCATTGGCATCTTTTTGCTCGGTGAAAAACGGGGTGGGGGCATGTATGCCCAAGAAGAGATCGAAATCGCGCGGATTACGGGCGAACGGCTCATCGACACTCGCGCCAGCGCCGAAATGGCTCGCCGTCTCATGCGTTTGCAGCGAGAGCGACTCGCCCAAAGCCAGGTCATCGACCAGCAGACGCGCCGTGTACTACACGATGATATTCTACCCAATTTGCAGCTTTCTTTGATAAAAGTGAGTAGCTCACAATTAAATACAAATAAGGATGAAGTGGTAGCCTCGTTAACGGCCGTTCACCGCCAAATATCCGATCTGCTACACGACATGCCCACCATCTCCGCGCCTGATGTTGCTCGACTTGGACTGCTCACCGCCCTACAGCGCACCATAGACAACGAACTGGCACAAGCCTTCGACGAGGTAACGTGGCACATCGACCCCATCGCCGCCAAAAAAGTACGCGAAATCCCTACTTTGACCGCCGAAAC
Organism: Anaerolineae bacterium; assembly: GCA_014879345.1. Lineage (GTDB taxonomy): Bacteria > Chloroflexota > Anaerolineae > Promineifilales > Promineifilaceae. The sequence goes on from JACSSI010000397.1 coordinate 5,096, forward strand.
CATCTTTTATGCCGCTCGTGAAGTAGTGCGCAACGCCGCCAAGTATGGCCGTGCCGGAAATAACAAGCCCTTCACCCTCTGCATCGACGCCAATTGGCACGATGGCTTGCACTTACAAATAGAAGACAATGGTGTTGGCCTCGATACAGTCACAGATGAGAAGGGAAGCGGTCAAGGGTTAGCATTGCATTCCACCATGATGGCCGTCGTCGGCGGCACGCTGGAAACCGACTCCGTGCGCAACCAGTACACCCGCGTCATCATCGCC
>JACSSI010000398.1 GCA_014879345.1 Anaerolineae bacterium
AAATCATGGCACTCAGTTGGCCCTTCACTCGACGAGTGCATCAAATGTAATGTCTGTACCACCTACTGTCCGGTCGCGGCCGTGACAGATAAGTTTGCTGGCCCCAAATACTCCGGCCCGCAAGCGCAACGTTTCCGCGAAACCGAACAGAAACAAACGCCTGACCATTCCGTCGATTATTGCTCTGGCTGTCGCGTGTGCAACGAGGTGTGTCCCAGCGGCGTCAAAATTGCGGAACTGAACGCCCGCGCCCGCGCCCAAATCGTGGCCGAGCATGGCATTCCGCTGCGCAATCGCCTGTTAGGGCGCAATGAAACATTGGGCAAACTAGGCCACATTGTGCCATCATTGGCAAATTTTGGTTTACATAACTCGTTCAGCCGCGTCATGGCGGAAAAGGTAATGGGCATCGCCAAAAATGCGCCCCTGCCCCACTGGTCAACCAGCGGCACCTTTGGCAGTTGGTTCAAGAAAACGGAGGCGCAGCGGCTCAAATCAGAGAAAAAAGTGGTTTACTATCACGGTTGCGCCACGATGTACTATGAACCGTTCATCGGCAAAGCGGCCGTGGCGGTGTTTGAGCATAATGGCTTTGAGGTGATTGTGCCACCGCAAAATTGCTGCGGTCTGCCCCTGTTGAGCAATGGCGAGTTTGATGCCGCCGAGAGTTACCACGAAAACAACATCAACAAACTGCTGCCCTACGCCCAGTCTGGCCTGCCCATTGTGGGCACAAGCACAAGCTGCACGTTGACACTGAAAGAAGAAGCGCCGGAACTGCTCGATATGCACGGCGATGGCGCTGAAGCCATCAAAATGGCAACCTGGGATATTTTTGAATGGTTGCGCGAGTTGCATGAAGCGGATCAACTAAAAACGGATTTTGTGGATATGCAGATGGTGCTGCCCTACCATGCGCCTTGCCAATATCGGGCGCATCGGGTGGGCAAACCAGCGTTGGAAATCCTGGAGTTGATTCCGGGCATTGATGCGCGGGAAAGTCATGCTCGCTGCTGCGGCATTGCGGGTACGTATGGCTACAAGAAGGAAAAGTACCAGATCAGCATGGATGTGGGCCAGGAATTGTTTGATTTTGTGCATGAACAGGGTGACGAAGCGACGATGACGGCGTGTGATTCGGAGACGTGCCGCTGGCAGATGGAACATGGCACGGACAAACCGTCGCGCCATCCCATTGAGATTTTGGCGGCGGCGTATGGGCTGTATGATTTGGAGAATCGCAAGTTGGCGGGTGAGTAACAGCTAACCCTCTCCCCAGCCCTCTCCCAATGGGAGAGGGCGCTTGGCTTCCCTTCCTTTTGGCAGGGGATTGAGGGGAGGGACTGAGTTTAACAAGAGACGAATCGATGCAGGGTATGATGACGTTAACAGATCAAAGCCGAGATTGGGAAGCGCTGTGGGCACCGTATGATGAACCGACGTATGCGGCTGTGCTGCAAGCCATTCAACCCGATGATGTGGTATTGGACATCGGGGCAGGTGATTTGCGGCTGGCACGGTGTATGGCGGCGAAAGCGAAACAGGTGGTTGCCTGGGAAATTCAGACGGCGCTACTGGCGGATAATTGTGTCGATTTGCCTGACAATTTGGCTGTTTACCGCACGGATGCCCGTTTTGAAGCCGTACCAAACGGGGTGACGGCGGCGGTGTTGTTGATGCGCCATTGTACGCATTTTGGACTTTATGTTAAGAAATTACGCACGGCTGGCTGTCAACGGCTACTGACGAATGCGCGGTGGGGAATGGATGTGGAAGTGGTTGATTTGCAGCAACCACGCCTGTTGTATACTGCGCTGCCGATGGGGTGGTTTGCCTGCTGGTGTGGGCATACGGGTTTCAAGGCTGGGCCTGCTGAACAGTTGACATGGGAAAAGGAAACGGCCGTTACCGAGGTAGCTTATTGTCCCAACTGCCGTTATAACGAACCATAACTTTAAGGAAAACATCGATGGTTAGTATTGTGATTGTGTCTCATAGTGCCGCCCTGGCTGCGGGGGTGAAGGAGTTGGCCGAGCAGATGGTGCAGGGCAAGGTGCAGATTGCCGCCGCTGGTGGCGTGAATGATGCTGCCAATCCGATTGGCACCGACCCGATGAAAGTGCTGGCGGCGATTGAGTCTGTTTATTCTGATGATGGCGTGGTGGTGCTGATGGATTTGGGCAGCGCTTTGATGAGTGCGGAAACGGCCGTTGAGTTTTTGCCGCCTGAACACCAAGTTCATGTGCATCTCTGCCCTGCGCCCTTGGTGGAAGGCATGATGGCGGCGGCTGTGCAAGCCTCAATTGGCAGCTCAGTAGCCCAGGTGATGGCAGAAGCCCAATCTGCGCTGAGTGTTAAAATCCAGCAAATTGCCCCAGACATGATGACGGCTGACACCACATCAGACGGTGAGGCGCTTGACGGCGAGACGGCAGAAATCGTGGTACCGAATCGGCTGGGGCTTCATGCGCGGCCGGCGGCGCGGTTTGTGAGTTTGGCTGGTCAATTTGAGGCTGAGGTGCAGGTGCGGCTGGGCGGTAAAACGGCCAATGCCAAGAGCATCAATCAAGTGGCAACGCTGGGTGTGCGTCAGCATGATACCATTGTTGTGACAGCAGTGGGGGCAGATGCTTCAGAGGCGTTGGCAGCAATTCAGGCGTTGGCAGCAGCTAATTTTGGCGATACGGATGCGGAAGTGGTGGTGGAAACGGCCGTTCCCGTTCCTGGCAAATGGGCTGGCATTCCGGCTTCACCTGGCATTGCTATTGGCCCTGTGTTTCAGTATCGTCCCCAGTTGCCTAAAATTGTCACCCGACAGGTTAAGGATAACAAGAAGCAGTGGCAGAAATTGGAAACGGCCGTTGCTGAATCCCGCGCTGAAATTAAAACCCTCCATGCCCAGGCGGTCTTGCAAATTGGCGCAGATGAAGCCGCTATTTTTGAAGCGCATCAACTATTTCTGGCAGATCCTGATTTGCTAGACGCAGCCAAACAGATCATCTATGCAGAAAACATCAACGCGGAGGCAGCCTGGAACCAGGCCATCAACGCCACCGCCGAACAGTACCGGCAGATGGACGACGCCTACATGCAAGCCCGCGCCGCCGACATCGAGGACGTGGGGCTGCGGGTATTGAGCCACATGATGAAGGTAGAACGGCCGTCTTTGGCTTTGAAAACACCCGCCATCCTCATCGCCGCTGACCTGACACCTTCCGATACGGCCAACTTGAACCCGGCACTGGTGCTGGGCATTTGCATTGAACAAGGCGGCGCCACTGCCCATTCTGCCATTTTGGCACGCGCCTTGGGTATTCCGGCCATCGTGGGCATGGGCGCACAGTTAGCCAGCCTCAAAAATGGTCAGAATATTGGCCTGGATGGACAAACAGGCCGTCTATGGGTGGATCCCACAGATGCTGAATTGGAAAATCTGGCACAAAAACGGATCGACTGGTTGACCGGTCAGAAAAAAGCAAAAGAAACGGCCAAGAAAACGGCCGTTACCACCGATAAAAAACGAATAGAAGTAGCCGCCAACATTGGCAGCGCCTACGACATCACCACCGCCCTGGATTATGGCGCCGAAGGTGTCGGCCTCTTCCGCACCGAATTCCTCTTCATGGGTCGTGACACCGCCCCCACAGAAGCAGAACAATACCAGACTTACCGCCAGGTTGCCGAAGCCCTGGGTGATAAACCTCTCATCATCCGCACCCTCGACGTGGGCGGCGACAAACCCCTGCCCTATCTCAACCAGGGCCAGGAAGCCAACCCCTTCCTGGGCTGGCGCGGCATCCGCTACTGCCTGGATCATCCAGAGATTTTCAAGCCGCAAATCCGCGCTATTTTACGTGCCGGTCATGGTCATCGCATCAGGATGATGTTCCCCATGGTCAGCACCTTGTCAGAGCTAAAAACTGCCAAGCAACTGGTCAAAGCGGCCAAGAAAGAATTGCAATCCGAAAAAGTAGATTACGACAATAAAATGAAAATCGGCATCATGATTGAAGTGCCTTCTGCGGTTGCCATTGCGGATCAACTGGCAAAAGAGGCCGATTTCTTCTCGATTGGCACCAACGACCTCACGCAATATGTGATGGCCGCCGACCGGGGCAATGCCAACGTGGCCGGGCTGGCAAATGCATTGCAACCGGCTGTGCTGCGCCTCATCGGCCAAACAGTCGAGGCAGCCCATCACGCGGACATCTGGGTGGGGGTATGTGGGGAACTGGCGGGGAATGTTTTAGCAACGGCCGTTCTCATCGGCTTAGGTGTTGATGAACTGAGCATGAGCGCCCCGGCAATACCGGCCGTTAAAGAAAAAATCCGCAGCTTCTCCATCCGTGAAGCCCAAAAAACAGCCAAAGCCGCCCTCCTGCTCGATTCCCCCGAAGCCGTACAAACATTCCTGGAAAAACAATAAAAAAGGGAAGGTCTACCTCAACAGACCTTCCCCTCATCTTCCTCTCGTTCCACGCTCCGCGTGGAATGCTACCCCAGACGCTCCGCGTCCCTACTCTCCCACTTCCATCTCTTTCTGCGGATGCCGAGGGACAACCCCCTCCACATAAGAATAAATAACAGGCATATCCGCCTCAATATCACCCGTCGGCTTAAAAGTAGGGCCAAAACGCACCACCTTATTGCCATAATCAAAAGCAGCCACTACCACCGGCACATCAGCCCCTTCCGCCATATAATAAAAACCCTTCTTCCACTTACCCTTCACTTCCGCCCGCGTACCTTCCGGCGTAATACACAAAATCAACTCATCATGCTGGTTGAACTGCTCAATAGCCGAGCCAACCGTACCTTGCGCTTGCCGTCGGTCAATCGGCACACCACCCAACCAACGCAAAACACCCCCCCACGGCTTATTAAACAAAGAATGTTTCGCCATCCAAGAAATGCGGACACGCAAAATAAACGCGGCTCCCATCACAATAAACCAATCCACATTGGAAGTATGCGGCGCACCAACAACCATAAACTTTTTGGCATTCGGTACATACCCTGCCACCTTCCAACCAAACAACCCCATCATCAAACGGGCAAATCCATGAGCAAAAGCCCCACCCCGACGCGGCACCAAATCACCAACCTCTGGAGCAGTTGTAATACCACCTGGGGGCGTGTACTCAAGTTTCGTTTCTACCATCTCTTGTATTTCGGCCATACTAGCTAGTCCTTCATATTGATGTCTTGTCGATGGCCGGATTTCGTCTCACCACACCCATCAACCAGGAGTAATTGTGTCACATTTCAGGACAATCTCCAATGGTGAATTATAGCTACCAAGCGTGAGGATACTTCCCTTTCACATCCTTGTATAATCTTTGCAACATAGCAATATCT
>JACSSI010000399.1 GCA_014879345.1 Anaerolineae bacterium
CCCAAATACGGCATACTATCGGCCAAAACGCTCATTCACCATACAGGGTGGCGTTTGAGCGGCTGATTGTGCTTATTTAAGGCAATGATGTTCCTGGATCATCTGGTTACGCGGCGTAACCAGGGTATTCCCCGGCTACTTTGGCCGCTGAAGCAGGCAGGTTTCGTACACCAACCAGTCGAGAAGGTCAACGGCACAACCGCCTGGATCAATGGTCGTCCCATTCTTAACTTTGTAGCCAGTAATTACCTGGGCTTGAACCAACATCCATATGTCATAAGGGCGGCGAGCGAGGCGGCTCAAAGTTGGGGCGTGTCACTAAGTATGCCCCGTCTGTTGGCGGTTGACCGATTGACGAGCTGTCTGGAAACGGCCGTTGCCCGTTTAACCGGTCAGCAGCAAGCGCTCATCTTTCCTTCAACGACCCACATATCTCTGGATTTAATACCACTACTGACAGGAAACGACGGCATTGTTTTTGTAGACGAGTGGGCTTATCCCATCAGCCTGGTTGGCGTGTCCATGGCCGCACAAAAGGGGGCTGCCATTTGCCGTTTCCCTCACAATGATGTCCAGGCTCTATCAGTACTGCTGTCGGCTTATGCGCAGTATCCAAATAAGGTGATCGTATGTGATGGCTTCTATGCGGCCGAGGGACATCCTGCTCACCTACGAGCCTTTGACCGGTTGGCGCGTCAGTTTGAGACGGCCGTTTACGTAGATGATACACACGGTATAGGCGTTTTGGGGGGCATCCCATCGCGCATGTTGCCATATGGTCGTGGGGGTGGCGGCACGTTGCCTCATTTGGCAATATCGTCAGGGCATATGGTTAACGTCGGCAGTTTAGCGAAGGCATTTGGCATACCTCTAGCCTTTGTGGCGGGGCCAGCGAAGTTTGTTCAATATATGCGAGCTACGGCTGGCACGATGAGCCATTGTAGCCCGCCAGCCTTACCGGTGCTGGCTGCGGCTTTGGCAGCATTACAAGTACACGATTTTGAGGGAGAGGAACGGCGGCAACGGTTGTTACAACGGATAAGACAGTTTCGCCAAAATTTGTCACATACAGGTATTTGCATGTCTGGCAGCCCTCTTTCTCCTATGCAAAGCCTCTATTTTTCGTCGCCGAGAACGGCCGTTATGATTGGCAATAGCTTACAGCAGGCAGGTATCTGGCACATATTACAATTTAATCCCCGTGAACGTCCGGCTGGGGTTGTACTCCGCTTTATTCTGACGGCTTTACATCACGAGGTAGACGTGGATCGCTTGACGACTGTGATTCATGCCGCGTTGCATAGAATAGATGGTGACAGCTCATCCGGCAGCGAAAAATGAGAAAATTAGCCGACATGTTGGCGATGATGGCGGCTGCTCAACCGCCGCTCTTACCTCAACCAGGACGCAACCTCACTCAACTCAGCGCCAGCACAATCGCCTGCTCGGTGCTCATCGCCGCCCCTTTCGACCAGGCCAGTTCAAAAGCCACATCCCCAAGCTGAGCGCGTAGTCTCGTCAGAGCATCCTCATTTTCTTTTGGGTCGCTAATATGGCTGAGGTTTATCGTTTAATTCTGCAAGAAGGACAGCACTTCAGGCACAATTGAGTCCACGGCAACACTGGCACTAACATGGTTGAGGCCAGGTAAAGAAAAGAAACGGCCGTTTCCCATTTGTGCTGCGGCGAGTTGACTACCCTGGTAGCAGCCGTCATCTTCCTCACCAGCATAAAACAGACAGGGCATTGTGAGAGACAAAACCGTCTTGTCCAAACCAGGGCGCTTTTCCGCGTTTTCCATGCAGGCGGCCATCGCTTGGGGGTCCAGGCTGCGCAGCCGTGCTTCATATTGCGGTGTAAGCGAGCCAAACAGCGCACGCATTCCTTCGACGATGGCGTCTGTGCCTTCTGTTATGCCGCGTTGGAAAATAGTCAATAAGGGGCTGGGTTCAAAATTCGGTTGCGCGGTAAACAGGGGGTCTGTGCCGCCAGCAATCAGGGAAATGATCCGGTCTGGCGCGAATTTGGCTAGTTGAAAACCCACATAGCCGCCCATGGAATAGCCCCAGTAATGTGTTGTATTGATACCCAGATCATCCATAATAGCCAATACGTCCCCTACCATCTGTGTGTGGCTGTAGGCGGCGGCTTCGTGGGGTTTGTCGCTGTTGCCGTGACCACGCGCATCAAACAGGATGGTGGTGTACTGATCTTGGAGCTGATCCACATAGCCATAGCCGCGCCAGAAAGAGGTATCCCCAGTTATGCCGTGGGCTAAGATGAGGGGTGGCCCTTGTCCTTCTATTTCATAATAAATTTGAACACCCTGATTGTTTGTAAATGGCATGTCATGCTCCTTTTTTTAGCAAGTAGTGCAAGGCACGGGCAGAACCACCTTCGAGGGGCAGAATGATCTGCCCCGTGCCTCGCACTGTTCACGTTTAAGTAAATGAAACGCACCCATTTCGTTCAAGCGGCAACGGCCGTTCCCACTGATCCCCCGCGTCACCATACTCATATCTGCCATCACCTCAAACTGCTTCACACTAAAATCGCTAGTCTCGTTCAGTTCAATGACAATACTAACCTTATTTCCAACTCCCAGAGCCGCAAGACACTACGCAAGCTCAACACCAATGAATACATGCCACAGCATCACGCAGATAACAGCGGCGATGTATCAGATGATGGGCACTTGTCTTCAATGATATTTCCCTAGGATTAGACCTGCCTAGAAGCGAAGTAGTCGAGTAGGGTACGATGGATAAAAACCCAGCCGCCGCCAACACGCCGCAAGAGGATTCGATCTGTCATATCGTCTAGAAAAGCAGCGAGACGGCGATCTGAAAGGGGAAAGGGTAAAATAGAATTGCGCGTCAATAATAATCGTAGCATGTAATGGGATAGGTAAGCAGAACCACCAAATGCCGATGCCCGGTTAATTCCATGGAAGACGCCAAAAACCAGACCAATGGATAAGCCAAAAAACAATCTACCACTTATCGCTCCCAGAAACAGACCAATAATCAACCATGGCCCCAATCCTGCTATTAGCCAGATCCGAAGTGCGGTGATACCAGAATTGTGAATGCCTTGATTGGGTGTGAAGCTGTGCTCCATTTTGTGTATCGATGTTGTGGCTTCAAGTACGGAATCCAAACCGCCAAACAAAAACGCCCCCAACATTCGCGGTATTTGGTGGCGAGGCGGGAGGCTCCAGGACAGATTCCCGACAGGTTTGATCAGGAAATGAAGCCAGTGGGCTTCGCCAAAAACCGCGTCAAACAAGCCAATAGCTAACCCGAAAGCAAGTCCAACGATCAATCCAGTGATGGGCTTAACTTCAAAGCCTAAAGGGGTCCAGAATTGTCCGTTCAACTTCCAGATGGTCCATGCTATAAACCACCCAATCAAACCAAAGGCCAAGCCGTCAATCAATGAACTGATTGTTTTTACTCCCAAAAGATATTGGTTACGGAGCGTTTCGGAGGGCAGCCAGGTCGGTTGCAAATGTTCGATGTAAAAAACGTATTGGGAATGTCCTTTCATGCCCTGGGCCAGGTTTTTTAGCCATTGGAGCGATTTCTCTTTCTGGTAATACGCGGTGTTTCGTAACGGCCGTCTGGCAAACATCTCATTCACATATCTATCAAACAAATGACGACGCCGGTCGGCAATGGAGTCAAAACTGTCCAAATCGGCACGGGAAATACCGCGATAAGCCAGAGTCATAATACTGAGAAAAAGGGGCGAGTGGGCCAGTTCGTTTAATTCGGAATCGCTGCCTAATGAGTCGCGCACGGCCGTTAAACCTAAATCTTCCCGGTTCAAATAGTCGTGGATTTGAGCGTTGGTGAGCGGTTGAATGTGAACGGCCGTTCCCAAATTCAGGCGGTTTTGCAAGCGGGCGTAATCTTCCGTCCGGCTACAAATGATGATCTCTGCCGGATAATGAGCCTTGAAATCGTTAACGGCCGTAATGCACGCTTCCCGCGCTTCCTCAGCCACTTCATCCAAACCATCCAAGAGGTAAAGCAGTTGGTTGGCCTCAATCCAGGTCCGGCTCAATTTCTGTGACACCTGGTATTGCATGAAAATCTCTTCCACCAACCAATCCGTTAGCGACTTTTTCTCCTGCGCCCAGGAAGTTAGATTGAGAATCATCGGAATGGGTTGCGTCGGGTCTTCCTGTGCGTCCTGAATAAGGTCTTTAGCCAGTTGCAGCAGGGTGATAGTTTTGCCGCTGCCAGGTGCGCCCAGGATGAGAAGGGAACGGCCGTGTTCCTCAAAAACCGTACGTAAGGATTGCTCGATTGAGCGTTCCGCTTCCCCCGGTAGATATAAGGTCTGGCGAGCGACGGCCGTTGGCTGGTGCGCCAGATCCAATTCCAGCGTAAGCTCAACGGAGAGCGTGTTCTTCAAGTAGCCATCAATCCAGGTTGCCTTTACATTATTGAGTACATTCTGTCTGTTACGTAGGTCGTGGTCATTCAGAACAAGTGGATTCTGCCAATTAGACCGGGGACGCTGATTCCTTAATTCCAAGAGCAAATTATCCAGTCGCTGACGATGCTGCATGTACTCAACCAATGAGACGATGCGGCTGCTTTTGGTTTCTCCCCTTAACTCATCGTAATCAACATCCAAATCAAAGCAAAGCGTACGGATTTCATCTAGAGTGAAGGATTGAGCTATCTGGCGGCGCAGCGGGCCGGAATTAGGAATGGGTGGCAAAGATGCGACCGTTTCTACCTGGCTTTGGAAGAATTTCAATTTCATCTATCGCACACTTTTAACATGGTGCCGTCTAGTGTGATTGCACTGAGCATCGAAGTGGAGAGCAACAGAGTGTTCAAGGTAAGAAAGTTGATTTGCTTATCCTCCGCCATGACAATTCTTCTCCCAATCCAAACACAGCATCTTCATTCTCAGAAAAACCCGACAAGAGAAGTAGGGTGGGAAAAGAACTAGACATTCCGGATGCTGAATAGAATTTCCCTTGGAGGGTTTGTTCCTGGCAGAAAAACTGAAAGTCTTTTTTCGTGGCCTGCATCTGTGCACTATATTATTGAAATGAATAGACGAATATCATTCAAACAAGTTTTTCTTGTGAGCTATCTAATAAATCTGAGAATATTCTGCTCTATCTGGATAGGCCAATACACAAGATTGCCATCACTAAAATACCTTGGTTCGCCTTCATCAATAGATACCCCAAAGGTGACGAGGGCATCGATCTCTTCAAGAGTAGATACAGGAAAATCACCCTCATCCGACAATAACCAACCAAGACCCAGTCGAGCATTACTTGATAAAAGGTGGCGAGCAAAAAGAGGTGTAGTCTCGAATC
>JACSSI010000400.1 GCA_014879345.1 Anaerolineae bacterium
CGTTAGTTATTGCAACGTTTTTGAATGTTAGGCTTATTTTCAATCGTTAATGGTTGATGGATAATGGGGAACGTGAATGATGGGTGGCGAAACGGCCATTTTCCAGCAAATATTATCAAACTAACAAGCGTCTAGACATCCGAGGTTTTTGAAACCTCGGATGTCTTCGCTATACGTCTTACAACGCCGGTCTCGTCCGGTCAATCCACAACCGAATCAAATCCACCTTAAACCGGTACATCGGGCTTTTCGCCGACGGCCGTTTTAAAATATCCCGTCCCTCTAAATCCAACAGCGCCTGTGCCCAGTTGTCTTCAGAGTCGTAGCCACGATCTGCCAGGAAAGTGCGCATGTCGTTCACATTGACGGCATCCGCGCCCACCAACAGTTCTGTAATGGCTTGCAGCACCAGCCGTTCCTCCTCAGACGATTCCGACCAGATAAACTTGAAATGCGCTTCGCCGCGCTCCACAATGCGCTCCAGGCCATTGTCCACATCCATCACCGTCATGTAACTGCGCTGGGACTCGTTGTGCAGCACCACCATTTCATGCAGCACCAACTGCGCAAAATAAGGATGCCCCGCCGTCACCTTGATGATGCGTTCTTCGGCCAACGGGTCGTATTCCAGATTGTATTCGGCGATGGGATTGCGAATGAGCCGCACCATATCATCCTTGCTGAGGAAGGTGATGGGTTTGTAGGCGGCGATGTTGAACAAAATCGACCAATATTCCGCGCCCAACTCTTCCAACTTATGCGTGCCGGAGAAGACAAAATCGACACGCTCATCATGCTGCATCAGGTTGCGTAAGAACTGGAAGATTTCAGGCTGTAAACGGCCATCTTCCACCCGTCGCTGCAACTCTTCAAACTCATCAAACAGCAGCAGCAAGTTTTTGCCAGCCAGATGCGGCCGTAAACTGCGCAAAAAGCGAGAGCGAAAGAAAAATTCTGGTTGTTCCTCAAAATCTTCACGGCTGGGCGGATCGATAAAAATGCCATGATCTTCCAGGGCAAAAATAATATCGTCGGCGATGGAAAAGAGGAAGTCTGCCTCGCCTCGCGCCGGTTTGCCCTGCATATCAATGAGCACCCCAAAATGAGACTCATTCATCACCTGTCCCAGGCGGTACAGCACCGATGTTTTGCCCGTGCGCCGCTGCCCGTGCAGGATGATGACATTGTTCTGATGGGTGCCTAACATGTTTTCTTTGATGAACGCAAACACATCCTCGCGCCCCACAAACACATCATCCGTTTTGAGCGGTGTGCCTGTCACATACGGAATAGGGAAAATACGCTGGAATGGTTTGTCTGGCTCAGAAAACTCGATGACATCGGCAAATTCGAGGGTGCGCTCGGCATCGACGGCATCGTCATACACCACTTCCCAGGCCACCCGCAGCCGGCGCATCCCATTTTGTGGCTGGATGCTGAATTGAACTTGCCTCTTCTCGCCCGGCGGCAAAATATCGATCCAGCTTTCGCTGTCTTCGCGCAAACGGTAGCCTTCGCCGGGCAGCACTTTGAGGTGGACTTTCTGGGCTACGTTTAAGCCTTCGTTGCTGATGCAGTAGACCAGCGGCATTTCTGCCCCCATCGGACACAGTTTGCTTTTGAGTTCGGCCGTTACATCAGCGCGGCCTTTGAGGCGTTTGATGGCGGTCAGGACGATGCTTTGCCAGTGAGTAAGGGTAGTTTCAAGGGCGGTAAATTCGGGGGTAACGCTTGTGCTGAGCGGGGTCGAAGTGGCCGTTTCCGGGTCATTAAGATGTTTCTGTACAAACCGCTGCGCATCGTTGATCGCAGCCAGCCCATTCTCCAAAAAGATGAGCTTCGTGCCTAAATCATCGACCATTTCTACTTTATGCAACTCTTTCACCACCCGGCCAATCTGCTGCACACTTTGGATCAGCAAAGGCGGCAAAGAGGTCGTGTGCTGTTCCATCGGTCCATGTAATTTCAAAATATCATCTAACGTTTTTGCCGATAAAATATGCGCCAGCGCAGAAAACACCTGCTGAAAATCAAGCGACCAGCGCCAATCTGGCTGAGATTCCAGCACCGTCAGCGTCGCTTGAATCGTCTCCGCCTGCACCGCTTCATCCGCCGACGTGCCGAGCGTATGATAGGCTGCCGTTAACTGCGATACGGGCGGCATTTTGCGCCTGGTGCAAACAGCCAGATGAGGCAAAATGGCATACGCATTCGCTTCCTGATTAAACAGGCTGTAGACAACGGGCAGCACCTCATTCGGTTCCGGTTGCATACGGCGCCACCATTTGGCCGCCTTGTCAACCGGGCGCAGCAAAATGAATGGCAGTGTCAGCCCGTAAGCGAGAAAGTGAAGCATGCCAACGACCAGCGCCGTTATCAAGCCCATAAACATAAACAGCCAGGGAATAGTCAAAACCCCAAAAATAAGCATACCAGGCTGTTGCAGGAGTTGCATCATACCATCAAACAAACTGGCCGCATCCGCTGTTTCCGCAGGTTGTGTAAATGTCTGCATCATCAACCAAAAAGGAAATAACCCGGCGTTAAAGTAGAAAACGCGCAATAGGATGGCAAACATCGCTTCAAAAATCAAAACCGAAGCCAACATGATCCCGTTAAATCGAGACAAAAAACGATAGCGCGGGTTTTTGGTGAGATAAACCACAACTGCGCCAAAAATGAGCAGTCCCAACATCACAAACGGCGTCAACACAGACCCCGCATGACGAATCGGGCCAGTTACCACCACGCCGAAGTTGCTATGTTTCAGCACGGCATCCAGTTCAGGCCACTCTGCACCAAAACTGACATAAAACCAGCTAAAGGCGGCCACCATCGCCATGGCGCCACCCACCAGGCCAACGATTAAGCCAGCTTTTGCCGCCGATTCTTCTCCCTTGAAATAGCGGCGCGGGCTTTGGCCTGTTTTGACCAGTTCATACAAAGACGGCCGTTCTGGTACAGGTTCATTTCGCCGCCGCCAGCCCATAAAAGCACCCTCACAACCAGACACAAGCGCCGCTACTATCATCGTGATTTCAAACAGGTAATTCCCTTTTTCAAAAAGCGCCACATACTGCTGCAACACAGAAACAGGCAATGTTTGGGAACTGTGCATTTCCATCAAATAAGTATTGATGGTACCGTAGGCAAACAAGGCATTAATGGGAGAAATGAGCGTGGTATACACCAGCAGTCCCGCAATCAACCCGGCGATGATACCGGCTTTAGCCCCCAGCTTAACGCCTCTCGCGTCCCCCTTGCCCACTGCAAACAAACCCAGCGTCAGCATCACCGGAATGGCAATACCGGCCGATACCATCAGCAAAATGCCATGTACCAGCGGAGTGGGCAAAAATCTACCCCAAGAATGGTCTATTAGCGGCGCGAGCAGGCTGACAACCGGATACAAGCCGGCGATACTCAACAACAAACCACCAATCGCGCCCACAATCAAAGCACGACGGATCATAAATACACCCCGGCAACGGCCGTTAACTCACCAGCCAATTGTCCCGCAGTTGCATAACGGTCGGATGGCTCTTTTGCCAGCCCTTTGAGCAAAATCGTTTCAAAATTAACGGGCAAATCTGGCACCTTCATCAGCACAGATGGCGGCGTCGCTTGCATGTGCTGCAACAGCACCGCCACCGGCGTATCGGCCGTGAACGGCAGCTCCCCCGTCAACATCTCATACAGCACAATGGCGAGCGCATACACATCTGAAGCAGGCGTGGCGGCCTGGCCTTTCGCCTGTTCCGGCGACATGTAGTCTGGCGTGCCAATCGTGGCGCCTGTGCCCGTTAGCTGCACGCCTTCCAGCATCCGCGCCACGCCAAAATCGGTGAGAACCCCCGTGAACAGCGCCCCACCCGTCAACTGAGCCAGCCGTGCTTCCTGACGCAGCATGATATTGGCTGGTTTCACGTCGCGGTGAACAATGTTGTGGGCGTGGGCATAATCCAACGCCGCCGCCATGTCATTGACAACGCGAATGACATCTGGCAGTGGCATCCGGCTGCCATTTTGGTTGAGCGCCATCAGCCGGTCTTTAAGCGTTTCGCCATCAATGTATTCCATCACCATGTAGGAAATATCTTGTTTGATGCCAAAATCCACCATCTGCACGATGTTTTGGTGACGAAGCTGCGCCACGCCTGCCGCTTCGCGTTGAAAACGATCGACAAAGGTTTGGTCGTCCGCCAGGTGGTGGGACATGACCTTGATGGCGACGTAGCGGTCTAAAGAAGCTTGATACCCCTGATAAACGACAGCCATGCCACCCCGCCCCACAGGAGACAAAACGCGGTAGTTGCCTAGCGTCGTGCCGGTGAGATCGGTGGTATTGCTGCGGCTTTCACCTGTGCCGGAATTGGTCGGCCGTTCGGTGGGGTTGGCTCGGGCGAGGAATTCTGAAAAAGCACGGGAGAATGGTTGGTAACGGCCGTTTTCCATCTCCACAATCAGCGCCTTCAATTCAAGCTGTCGCAGCTCATCAGGGCTGGCCGAACCGAGATAGCGCAGCGTTCCCTGCTCTCGCTGTGCCAACTGATCCCAGAGGTAGCGGTAATGATCCTCCGCTTCCGCTTTGTACCGTTTCTCCACTTTGATCAACAAATCCGCATCAGGAATAGGCTCCTGGCGCATCGTGTAGAGGTAAGATGCAGCGATATTGAGGAAAAAAGGATGAGGGCCGGCCAATTCGTGCAAAAAGTCAATTTCTGGCTGAGTAAAGGGCTTTCCCTCCGCTTTTGCCGATAAACCTTGCAATAAACAATTCACTTCGTTGGCTGGCATCAAACCAAGTCTTTCCTCAGAGAATATATTGAAGAAAGGAGACGACAGCGTGTCGGCGTGTTGGTATGTCAGGTCGTAGAGGCTTTGTTTGGAGGCGGTGAGATAAACCACACCTAGCTCGCCCGCCAGACTGCGCAATTCGCCGTAGAAACTGGCACTAAACGCAGCATTGCTTGCCAAACTCTCAAATTCATCCAGCATCATGACAATGGTCAGCCCAGCCCGTTCAATGCGGCGCAATACCCGTCGCACCTGCATGAACCGCACGTCCGGCTGCATGGCTACCCCCTGCACCATCTCGCTGATCTCATCTAACCCGTGCGGCAGAGAGAGGTCTAGTCGATCCAAAATTTCCGGCCAGAATTCATCGTAGCTGATGTTTGCCATGCCTTCCAGGTCTACGTAAATAAAGATGTATTGGTCTGGGGCAAAACCATGCTGGCGCAGGCTATCGGGGCAGGCCAATTGGGAAAGGAGCGAGCTTTTTCCCAGTTTCCGCTCCCCCACGATGGAACGGCTCTGGCGTGTGGCAATAGCGCTATAAAG
>JACSSI010000401.1 GCA_014879345.1 Anaerolineae bacterium
CAAGTGGAACAGGTGGCAGGTAAATTCAAGAAAATCCTTGTCTGCCTGGATGGCTCTACCCTGGCCGAACAAGTGCTGGAATTTGCTAATTCCCTGGCGCACTGTTTACAGGCTGAACTCATTCTGCTGCGCGTGATTGAGCCAGCCAATCTGTTATTTGATATGGAAACGGCCGACCAGGTGCAAGAAAGCGTCAATGCCTTGGAACGCGGTGAAGCGGAAGCGTATCTCAATGCCCTCATCCACGACCTCCCTTCTGCCGAGAATATCTTGTCTACCTACACGTTGACAGGGCCTCCCGCCGACACCATCATCGACTTTGCCAAGGAGCAGCAAGTGGATCTCATCGCCATGTCCAGCCACGGCCGTTCCGGGATTAGCCGTTGGGTATATGGCAGTGTCGCTGAAAAAGTGATGCGGGGAGCCACCTGCGCTACCTTTATCATGCGCGGAAAAAACTAATGAAACCAGCTTACCCAGGCTTCGTTCTCTGGCTCACCGGATTGCCCGCCTCTGGCAAATCGTCATTGGCTTTAGCCATTAAGGAAGAGCTGGAGAACGAACATATCCACACCATTATTCTGGACGCCAACGACCTGCGTCAACTGTTGACGCCAGACCCGCAATATACTGACTATGAACGGCAGTGGCTTTACCGTGCCATCACCGGTCTCGCCACCATGCTGGCCTGCAATGGTGACAATGTCATCATCGCCGCCACTGCCAATCGGCGCATTTACCGTGAAACTGCCCGCCGCCAAATCCAACGGTTTGCCGAGGTGTATGTCCACTGCCCGCTGGGCATTTGTCAAGAACGGGACGAAAAAGGGCAGTTTTTGCGTAACGAGGAAAACGGAGCCGACAGTGTGCCTGGTATTGGTGTGGCTTATGAACGGCCGTTTGCCCCAGAAGTTACCGTCGAAACAATCACCCAATCACCGCGCCGCGCTGCCGAATCTGTTATCACCACCCTGAAACTGGAAAAAATCATTTTAGAGCCAAACCATCTATGCCTCCAGAGCTGAGTGTGCAGTTAGTTTTTGTGTAACAAAGCAGACTACAAAAGTCTTGTCAATACGAATTGGCATTAAATTTGAGGAGACTTTTGTAGTCTCATACACAACTATAAACCGCACCCCAGAGCTGACAGTCACTTTGAAAGTGTTTGATACCTGATGTATAAATGAATCCTCGTCAATTGGCGGGGATTTTTTATTCAGTGCCTTACCCCAATGAGAGCGGGGATGAGTCTAACGACATCTCCCTCGGCAGATGATGGCTGGGGTGAAGGTAAAAATAACGGAATTTGAGGAGACCAATGAGCAATCAATACATTTTTTACGAAGACTTAGCCGCTATCTTCACAGATCCACCGGAAGACAGCATTGTCAGCCGCACCATCACCAATACAGATGATTCAAGGGTGATTTTGTTTAGCTTTGCCCCTGGACAAGAACTATCGGAGCACACCGCCTCAATGCCTGCTATTTTGCATTTTATCAGTGGTGAAGCGGATGTGACGTTGGGCGAAGATGCTTTTGCGGCACAAGCCAACACCTGGGCGCATATGGAACCGAATTTACCCCATTCCATTTATGCCAAAACGGCCGTTTCCATGCTCCTCATCATGATCAAAAAATGACCAACGACGCTAACAAATGGTTTTGGGTATGGTTGAGTGGGCTGGGGCTGTTCATTCTGGCAGCCAGCACTGGTGTTTTGATGCGCTTTGGCATCATTATGGGCTTCCCCTATGGTCTGCAATACACCAACGTGCGCCACGCCCATTCCCACCTGATGTACTTTGGCTGGGTGACACCAGCGCTGATGGGTTTGATTTTGACCTGGCTGCCGCGAGTGACGGAACGGCCGTTATCCCCCCAGCATCAAAAGCAATTCCGCATCGTCCTCATCATCATTTTTATCCTCTCTGTGGCTGCTTACAGCGCTTTCATGCTCTATGGCTATCGTCCCGCCAGCGTGGGTGATCTCAGCTTACCCATCTCGACCATTTTAGCCAGCTTCAACATGCTGGCGTGGTATGGCTTTATTTTTGTGTATTGGCGGGCAACGAAGGGACTGGAAAGGAAACGGCCGTTGTCCCTGCGTTTATGGGATGCTGGTTTAGCCTTCATGGTTCTGGCTTCGTTGGGTGCATGGGGCGTGGCCGTCACCGTCATCTTCAACATGCGTGACCCCGTCCTCTCCGCCGCCCTGACCCACCTTTTCCTCGATACCTTTTCCGAAGGCTGGTTTGTGCTGACGCTGCTGGGATTAGCCTATGCCGTCACCCCCCAAGCCGCCACGCATCCCTGGGCCAGCAAAAGCGAAAATTTGCTCATTATGGGCATGCCCGTTGTCTTTTTGCTAACTGTGCCCGTTACCAGTCTACCGCCTTTTGTACGCCTCATCGCCAGTATCGGGGGGCTGATGGTTGGCATTGGCCTGTGGGGCAATATTGTCATTTTATGGCGTGCCAGCAGCAGTGCATGGCGTTTTCCCCTCGTTTTCCTGGCGCTCAAAGCAACCACGGGACTCATCATCACCATTCCCACGCTCGCCATTTGGGCGGAACGGTCACTCCTGCGCGTTTCCTACTTACACTGGTTACTGCTCGGTTTTGTATCAGGCGGACTCATCGTCGTGGCAGAAATCACCTGGGAAAAAACGCGAGTCCCGGCGCGGCGTTGGTTTAATATCACTGTCGTCATCCTCATTCTCACGTTGATACCGCTTACCCCACTGTGGCCGCCTGCTTTGAGTGGCATGTGGCCGCGCCAGGCAGCCGCCGTCGCAACGTTGGGACCAGTCATTGTGATGATCATCATGTTTGCCAAAGGGCTTATTGCCAGCAGACAACCATAAAAGCGGTTACTACGAACAAAAAGGGATGTTGTTTTTTTGTTTTCATGTCGAGTGCAGGCGCTTTGCGCACAAAAGCCCCTGCATTTTTCTGCCCCCGATTACAAAAACAGGTACAATTAGTCTCATAACTTCCAGACACTAAACTTTGCAACTTTGCCACTCTGCAACCTTGCAACAATTAAGGGTGAAACGCCATGACAGATTATCCAACAGTTCCTTCCGGTGCAATCGAGGCCATCGTTTACGGTTATCACGGAGATCCTTTTAGCATTCTTGGGCCACATCCTGTTGAAAACGGCATGGTCATCCGCTTTTTTATGCCCACAGCCAATGAAGTTCAGGTGGTTTGGGCAGACCAGTCAACGCAGCCGATGGTTCGCTCTCATGAAGCTGGCTTTTTTGAACTGCTGGTCTGGGATAGGCAGCCGCCAGTAGCGTATCAACTGCAAATCTCAACCTACAATAACGAAACCACTGTCATTGATGATCCCTACAGTTTCCCCACCCAGATTAGCCAATTTGATGAGCATCTCATTGCAGAAGGCAACCATTTTGAAATTTATGAGAAGTTAGGCGCACATTTGATTGAGGTAAACGGCCGTTCTGGAGTCTTATTCGCCGTCTGGGCACCCAATGCGGAACGGGTCAGCGTGGTGGGCGAGTTCAATGCGTGGGACGGCCGTTTGCACCCCATGCGCTTCCACCACGATACCGGCATCTGGGAACTGTTCATACCCAGTCTCGGTGAAGGCACCCTCTACAAATACGAAATCAAAACCCACTACAAAGGCTACATCGTCACCAAAACCGATCCCGTCGGCTTCTTCACCGAAATGCGCCCCAAAAACGCCTCCATCGTGTGGGACATCAACAAATATCAATGGCATGACGAGGAGTGGCTCACAGCCCGTCCTCAGCGTAACGCCCTGGACGCGCCCATCAACATCTACGAAGTGCAGCTCGGCTCCTGGCGGCTGAAAGATGGCTGGGAATGGCTCACCTACCGCGAATTAGCCGAACAACTCGTTCCTTATGCCCAGAAAATGAACTACACTCACATCGAACTGCTGCCCATTTCAGAGTATCCGTTCGATGGCTCCTGGGGCTACCAGGTCACAGGCTACTTTGCCGCCACCAGTCGTTTCGGCACACCCGATGATTTCCAATTCTTCATCGACACCTGTCATCAAGCTGGCATCGGCGTTATTTTGGACTGGGTGCCTGCCCACTTCCCCAAAGATCAGCATGGCCTCAGCTTTTTTGATGGCACCCATCTCTACGAACACGAAGACCCGCGCCAGGGTTCCCATCCAGATTGGGGGACGCTTGTTTTTAACTACGGCCGCCCGGAAGTCACCCAATTTCTCATCAGCAATGCCCTCTTTTGGCTGGAAAAATATCACATCGACGGCTTGCGTGTAGACGCGGTGGCTTCCATGCTTTATTTAGACTTTTCGCGTGAAGGCGGTCAATGGGTACCAAATCGGTACGGTGGTCGGGAGAATTTGGAAGCGATAGCGTTCCTCAAGAAATTCAACACAAAAGTACATGAACTGCATCCAGATGTTCTCACTATCGCCGAAGAATCGACAGCTTATCCTGGTGTGACGCATCCCGTAACAGAAAACGGCCTCGGCTTTAACATCAAGTGGAACATGGGGTGGATGCACGATACGCTCGAATACATCGAAAACGAACCAATCCATCGTGCTTATCACCACGGCACGCTGACGTTCTCACTGCTCTATGCCTTCAGCGAAAATTTCTTGCTGCCCTTCTCACACGATGAGGTCGTCCACCTGAAAAAGAGCATGTTGGACAAGATGCCTGGGGATGTGTGGCAAAAGTTTGCCAACGGCCGTTTACTCTACGGTTATCAGTTCGGCCACCCCGGCAAAAAGTTAAACTTCATGGGCGCGGAAATCGGGCAATGGCAGGAGTGGAGCGAGGCCCGCAGTCTCGACTGGTTTTTGCTAGACCCTATCTACAATAACGGCCGTCACATCATGCTGCAACAATACATGGCCGATTTAGGCCAAATTTACCGTGACCACTCCGCTCTATACGAAGTTGATAATTCGTGGGAAGGATTCACCTGGCTCGATGCGCAAAACAATCAAAACAGCATTCTGGCCTTTGCCCGACATAACAGAGACAAATCAGAAACCATCGTCGTTATTTGCAACTTTACCCCCGTAGTACGGCACAATTATCGTTTGGGCGTGCAAGAACCGGGCAGCTACGTTGAAATCCTGAACAGCGATGCCGATAAATATGGCGGCAGCAACGTGGTGAACAGCAGCCCCCTGCCCAGTTCAGACATGCCCTGGTTCAGCCAGCCCTACTCCATCGAAATGACACTGCCGCCGCTGGGTGTGATGTATCTCAAACACATCAAGGAATAACAAGGCCACTAAAGTGGTTACTACAAACTGAATTCACTGGGGTGATAACGGCCGTTT
>JACSSI010000402.1 GCA_014879345.1 Anaerolineae bacterium
CGCGAAATTATTGCCTATCACGAAGCAGGTCATGCTTTGGTCAGCCATTATTTGCCAGCCGCTCTACCGCTGCGCAAAATTACGATTGTGCCACGCGGTATGGGGCTGGGCTTAACCTGGTACATGGAAGATGATAATTTACTGCCAAATGAATCTCAGTTGAAGGCTCAAATTGCCAGTACGCTGGGTGGTCGTGTGGCTGAAGAGATTGTGTATGGGGATGTCACGGCCGGTGCCAGCAATGATTTGCAACGTGTCACTCAAATTGCCCGCCAAATGGTGACACAGTTTGGCATGAGTGAAGATATGGGGCTGCGTGTCTACGGACAGAAACAAGAGATGGTCTTTCTTGGCCGGGAAATTAGTGAGCAGCGAGATTACTCGGATGCTATTGCGGAGAAAATTGATAAGGAAGTACGTGGCATTATTGATGGGCAGTACAAGGTTGCTACAGAAATCTTGACAGCGCACCGAGAGCATTTAGATTTATTAGCCACGACGCTTTTAGAAGAAGAGACGTTGGAAGCAGAGGAGTTTGTGACGCTAATTGAAGGGCATGAACGAAAAAAAACGTCGCCTGCTACACTGACTCAACCCCGTCGAGAACGGGTGGAACCTGAGGGAAAAGCCAATAAAGGCGATAACCCATCGCTGAATTTACCGCCTGCTCCATCACCTGCCTGAAGTTTTGGTTAAGGACGAAAACTAAAGCCTCGGAGATTTGTGACTGGTTGTTACAAATCTCTGAGGCTTATTGCTGAGAAGGATACTATTTTATATTGATATGAATGACCAACTTTTTCGTTTTCGGCCAGCATCTGTAGATGATTTTGAAGGATGTCTGGCCATTGATCATAGTTATCAAACACGCCAAGTGTGGCAGCTACATGTTACGGAACTGGATAATGTTAAGCAGGTTCGCTTCCAAACGGTGAAATTGCCCAAGGAAACGGCCGTTTCCTACCCCTATGCCGATGAAGCCCTGGTACAACGCTGGTGTGCCAGTGAGTGGTTTATGGTGGGCGAGTGCAAAGGAAGTCTACAAGCCTACATCACGGCTGCCGTTGAAAAACTCACGCCAACAGCCTGGATTTATGACATGGTCGTCGCGCCTGAATACCGTCATCAGGGGCATGGCAGTGACCTCGTAGCCCTGGCAGCCAACTGGGCGCGTCAACAAAAAGCACAGCAGTTGATGGTTGCCCTCCCCATGAAAAACGATCCGGCTATGCGCTTTTTTCGCAAAAGCGGATTTACCTTTTGTGGGTATAATGAAACATCATATCGAACAAAGGACATTTCGCTCTTTTTTAGTGTGAAGTTATAAAGGCTGCAAAGTTGCACAGTTGCAAAGTGAGTTTACGATCCTGCAACTTTAAAACCTTGCAACTTTAATACCTTGCAACTTTTATCCATGACAAGCCAAATCATCGAAACCCTTGCCCTCATCAATGACGTTCTGCAAGCCATGATCGTCATTTTTGGCTCGGGCGTCGTTCTCTACAACCTGGGACGCAGTTTACGCATTCGTGTCATGAAAGCATTTGTGACACTTGTCACCTTTGTGATCATCGTTTACTTAAGTGAATTGATGGTCAGCCGTATCATCACCACATACTCGGCTGAAATTTGGCTGCGCCTGGGCTGGGTAGGCATTGCTATGGTGCCCGCCGCCCAATATCACTTGTCTGACGCCTTGCTGGAAACCACAGGGCAACCTAAACATCGCTATCGTGTGGCAGCCGGTTACACCAGCGGCATCATCTTTCTAGCATTGGTTATGTTTACAAACTGGATTGTGGGCGACACGGTGGCAATCTACCCCCACGCGCCGCATTTGGATGGCGGATTACTGTTTCCCCTGTTTACCATCTATTTTTGGGTGTTAAGTGGTTTGAGCCTTGTCAATGTATGGTGGGCCAGGCAGCGCTGCCTCACACGCACCACACGCAGCCGCATGACCATCACATTAGCCGCTTTTGTGGCCGCTCCGCTTGCCGTTTTTCCTTACCTCATCATTTCCGGCAACTCTGCCGCCAGCAATACGATTTTATTTTGGTTGATAGCCATCACTGGCAATATCGTTGTGGGCGTTATGTTTGCCCTGCTGACAGCCCATCTCGTCTATTTCGGGGCAGTGTCACCAGATCGTGTCGTACGCGTTCGGTTATTCAAATTTATGGCACGGGTGCCTTTGGCAGGCACGATTGTGCTGCTGGTTTACATTGGCGTGAATCGTAGCAGTCAGATTTTAGGATTATCAACAGAGACGGCTCTAGGATTTGCGCTGGTGGCAACTGTTATGTTGGTGGAATGGGCCGTTCATGCATATAAACGGCCGTTAGAACGATTCTTTCAACTCAATGATGACCCAGACGTGCGCCGTATTCAAGAATTAAGTGAACGCTTGCTCACAACCGCCGACCTGCACCAATTTCTCGAAAGTGTGTTAGCGGCAACATGCGAAGCCTTACGCACCCCCACCTCCTTCGTCGCCGCAATCACCGATGATGGCCCCAGACTGGAAGCCGTTGTCGGCTCCCTGGCTGAACCAGAAGCAGAAGAAATCTGGCAAGAAGCCGATTGGCATGAACTGACCAAACCTGAAAACGGGCAAAACGAGGACGATCTGGAATCCGTTGACGATTTTATTTTGTGGCAAAATTATTGGATTCGCCCGCTTTATAATCAGCAAAAGAACCTGGTCATTGGCATCTTTGGCATCCGTGCTCGTGCCAACAAACCAGACCTGGACGATCATGAACAGCAGATTTTAGAACGACTCACAGCCCAAGCAGAAGATGCCCTGCAAGATCGCGTTTTGCAGCAAGACGTTTTTGCCGCGGTTGAAGGTTTGCTGCCTCAGGTAAAAGCGTTTCAGCAGCGACGCAGCGCAGCCACCTTCGGCGGATTGCCTGTGCTCACCAATTCAGGCGATGATCAAGCCATTGAGGCGGCAACACGGAGCCTGGTGAATGACCCTGACTTCAACGCGATGGTACGAGATGCCCTAACCCATTACTGGGGTGGACCTAAATTGACCCAAAGTCCACTGCTAGATTTGCAAGTGGTACAGAAGTCGCAAGAACGGCATGGTAACAATCCCACCAATGCCCTCCGCGCCATTTTAGCTGATGCCATAGAACTGCAAAAACCTGAAGGCGAACGTAATCTTTCCACCACGGAGTGGATTTTATATAACATCCTGGAGCTAAAATTTGTCCAGGGGCGACGGGTGCGAGATGTTGCCCGCAGGTTGGCAATGAGTGAGAGTGACTTATACCGTAAGCAGCGGGTTGCTATCGAAAACGTCGCCCAAACTGTGGCTACCATGGAAAAAGCATTTGCCGAAGATTCGGAATTTAACGAAAACGAAACAGGGGAAGCTGCTGCTAATGTTAAAACGGCCGTTTCTCCCCCAATGTCTCCCCAACCAAAACCAGAATAATCAAGCTACCCACGAGAATTTATCATGAAAAATTTCCATTATGTCAACAACGAACTCTACTGCGAACGGGTGTCACTAGCCACCATCGCCGCAGAAGTAGGTACGCCCGTCTACATTTACAGCCAGGCAGAAATAGAAACGAGAGCAGGCGCTTACAAAACGGCCGTTTCCACCATGCCCAATGCAGACAATTCTGCCAACAACCTCGTCTGCTACGCCGTCAAAGCCAACGGTAATCCCAGCCTCATGCGCTTGCTCGGGAAAGCAGGATTAGGCGCAGATGTCACCAGCGGCGGGGAACTGTTCCTGGCGCTGCACGCTGGCATCGCTCCGGACAAAATCATCTATTCAGGCGTGGGCAAAACACGCCATGAAATTGAAGCGGCTTTAGATGCCAACATCCGCGCCTTGCATGTTGAATCTGAAATGGAACTGGAAGCAATTGCTGACATAGCCACTGCGCGGGAACAAGTCGTGTCCATTGGCGTACGCGTCAATCCCAATATCAGTGCCGAAACCCATCCCTACATCAGCACCGGTCAACACGCCCACAAATTCGGCGTTCCCTGGCCTATCGCCCACAAAATGCTGCGCTTTGCCACCACTCACCCCTGGCTAAAACCTGTCAGTATTGCCGCTCATATCGGTTCCCAAATTGTAGATGTCGCCCCATTTGTGGAAGCGGCTCATTTCATCGCCGATTTAGCCACAGAGCTAAAATCAGAAGGGATTAACCTGCACTACCTGGACATCGGTGGCGGCCTGGGCATTGATTATGAAGGCAAAGGTTCACCCGCTATTGCCGAGTGGCTAACGGCCGTTTCCCAGCCCATTACCAACGCCGGCTTTCCTGTTGTGGTCGAACCGGGTCGCTCCATTATTGGGCCAACAGGGTTATTGCTCACTCAAATTGTCTACACGAAGCAGCAAGGGGATAAACATTTTACGATTGTAGATGCTGGCATGAATGATTTACTGCGCCCTACACTTTACAACGCCCACCACCCTATCCAACCTGTCAAACAGCCAACTGAAACCAATGCACAAATAACAAACATTGTCGGGCCAATTTGTGAAACGGGGGATTCTTTGGCGAAGGAACGGCCGTTATCCCCCACAGAGGCAGGTGAGTATCTGGCAATTTTACAAGCGGGTGCGTATGGTTTTGCGATGGGGTCGAATTATAACGGCCGTTTGCGACCCGCTGAGGTACTCGTCAATGGAGATGATTTTACGATAATTCGCAAACGACAACGCTATGAAAATTTACTAGATGGTTGTTTATAAACGGCCGTTTTCGTGTAAAATAAAAGCAAGCAAAATGCACCCACCTAACAATAGATTTGAGAACAATCGAGGAGAAAATCCATGTCAATCCGTCTTCTGGAAAACACACTCAAAGTAAACATCTATTACGACGAAAACGACTGCGCTTACGACGACAATATCTGCGTTTCTATCGTTGAAGATTGCCCCGAAGAAGAAAAAATCTTCCGCGCCGATGAAACCAATCTTTATCTAACACCAGAACAAGCCATCCAGCTCATGCAAGCACTTAAAGCAGCCACGTCTGAGAGCAAATTACCAGCAAACACTTAGTGTACAGTATTCAGTGTTCAGGGGTCGAGACACATTGCAAACTGAACACTGAATACTGCAACCTACTCGTCAAACCCAAACTTCAACACCGGGTCTGCTTCCCGCAAGAAATTCCAGGTATAAATCCCGCCTGAATGTCCATCGCTCCACTGAATTTGCAGCGCATAGCTGCCGACGGCTCCCACTTGCTCAATATTAATCGACTCATCCCGCTCGTTTTGCAGTACCTCTAAATCCGGCGGGCCGCCCATGTTGTCGTGTCCGCCTTTGCACTC
>JACSSI010000007.1 GCA_014879345.1 Anaerolineae bacterium
AATTTAATGCCAATTCGTATTGGCAAGACTTTTGTAGTCTGCTTTGTTACACAAAAACTAACCGCATCCCCAACGTAAAAAGCATGTAGAAATCAAAGCCACTCTATGATACTATGAAGCGGGGTTGCCAGAACGAAGGAAATGCAAATCGTATAATCAAGTAGCGATAATTCACCCTTATTACTGTGTAACATAAGTATTCTAATCTTTCTGAGACTAGCGGCGGCTGAGCGACTCGACTGAGCTCGCCGAACGTCCTGTCGAAGCCAAAGCGATGCGTGCTACACCACTACCGCCTTTGCCTTCGACAAGCTCAGGCGTCGACTTGTTGGTTAGATTATTTGGCTCTTTAGGATTTGCTGGGGCTTGTGTCATTCTGAACGTAGTGAAGAATCCCGTACCTCTGGGATGCTTCGTTTTACTCAGCATGACACGTTTATTGCAAATGTTGCGAATTTCATCTTAAGGTAGCAATTTAAGTTATTTACCCTCAAATTACAAAATGTATTAGCATCAAACTGGATAAACAAATAAGGAGAACCACAATGGCCTACTTACCCACAAACGGATTACCTTATATTGAAGAAGAAGAGGCAACTGGCGAGGTTGCTGAGCGTTACGACAAGATCAAGCGTGATTTCCAAATGCCCTTTGTCCCCAACATGATAAAAGCAATGGCCGCTTCGCCAGAAATGTTAGCCTTATTTAGTGCAACTTCGTCCGCTTTCATAGAATATCAAACCCTTCCCGAATCCTTGTCTTCCATGATCAAATACACCATTGCCACCAAAAGCGATTGCACCTATTGCAGTGCCAGCAATGAATTAAGCTGCCGTACCCTTGGCATCGATCATGATACGCTAGACAAATTGATAAACGATCTCTCCAACCTTAATCCAGAGCGAGTTCAAGTCATTATCGACTTTTCCTTGAAAGTAGCCAAGCATGCCCAGGAGTTAACCCTCGAAGATTTTGATCGTGTACGAGATCAAGGTGTAACAGATGGGGAAATCATAGAAATCATCATGACTGCCGCATACAGTGTTTTCGTCGATATTCTAGCTGATGCCTTGCAAGTTGATGTGGAGAATATGGTGTCGATGGCTCTAGATCAGATGAGATAGCCAACCAACATGTACAAAGGGGTTCCCCATGAGCGGGGCGTACCGTTCTGCTGAGCTCACGCCGAAGCCACGATGAATGAAAACCTGGAGCGCGGTCTGCCAGACCGCGAAGGGCGGACAAGCTGTCCGCGCTCCCATTTGTGAAGGAGAATCACAATGACTTATTTACCTATAAACGGATTACCCTACATCGAAGAAAACGAAGCAACCGGCGAAGTAGCCGACTTGTACGAAGCATGGAAGCGTGATATGCAAGCGCCATATGTGCCCAACTTTCTCAAAGCTATGGCCGCTTCACCTGAGATGTTGGTCTTTGCTCATCAATATTGGATGGCCGCCATTTCAAACTTCACGCTGCCCCAATCGTTGGTCTCCATGATCCAGTACACGATTGCCACCTATAACAACTGCCTTTATTGTCGTGCCAATCAAGAACTCAATTGCCGCACCTTGGGCGTAGACGAAGATACCCTCAATAAACTCGTTGGTGATCTGGACAACCTCAATCCTGAACGCGTTCGAGTTATTATTGATTTTGCCTTGAAAGTTGCCAAACACGCCCAGGCATTAGTGCTTAAAGATTTTGAACTGTTACGAGAACAAGGGATCACCGATGGCGAGATCGTCGAAATCATTATCATAGCAGCAATGGGAAACTTCAATGACACCGTGGCCGATGCCTTGCAAATAGATGTCGATAACATGGTACAGACAGCTTTAGACGAGTTGAAATAACCATGGTTGAACAAGATAGTGGGCAAATCCAGGCGACCCGATATGGGATGCTTTCCGAAGTTGTGTTGTTGATGGCTAAAACAGACGATTTGCAGCGTCTGCTTAAACAGCTGATCAACAAAGTCAAGTGGGTGCTCGATTTTGATCGCTGTACGCTCGCTTTGATGAACGAAGATGGCGCCAGTTACAGCTTGCAAACCCTGCTTGAAACCCGCCGTGATGTCCCTCACGTTACCCTCGACAGTGTGCCTCTTCCTGACTGTATTCCTGGCAATGTTATGGCGACCCGACAAATGCGCCTGGTCACAGACCTGGAAAAAGCGAAAGAGATGTTCTCTAATCCTTCGGATATTTATTTATTTGATGGCTCATTGGCTACCATTTTATCCTTGCCGCTGCAAGCCTATGGCAAAGTATTGGGAGCCATTACGTTTGCTACCATCAAGCAAGACGGTTACAACCGTGAAGACATCAAAGTTGCCAATAACATTGCTGCCCACCTGGCGCTCTCCATTGATCGCTGGCTGCAAACGCAACAATTGCAAAAAGCGAATGATGAACTGGCGCGTCTCGCTTCTTTCCCGGAACTTAATCCCGGCCCAATTATTGAAGTTGATGTCACCGGATATGTTTATTATGTTAACCCGGCCGGTGTAGAAATGTTTCCCAACTGCCTTGATAAAAACAGCGACCATCCGCTGCTGGTGGATTTGGCGGCAGTTGCTGACATATTGCAAGAAAGCGACAAACAATCATACATTCGAGAAATCAAGATAGATGATATTTGGTATCAACAAGCATTCCATTTGGTACCAAACAGTGAACGTATTCGCTTTTACGTTATCAATATTAGTGAGCGAAAACAGGCTGCCGAGGCTTTGCAAAAACAAAATGAATATCTGGCGGCTCTCCACGAAATAACACCCGACCTTATCAGCCATCTTAATTTAGAGGAATTACTCAAAACTATCATCATTCGAGCTGGGCAGTTTACAGGCACAGAACATGGCTTCATCTATCTATTGGCGCAGAATGAGACGGTGATGGAGCGCAAAGTGGGGGTGGGTATTTTTGATGTGGATCGGGTGCCATTTATTCTGCCGGGTCAGGGATTGACGGGGCGGGTATGGGAAAACGGCCGTTCTATCATCATCAACGACTACGCCAACTGGGCAGGGCGGCATGAGCAGGTTGCCCAAAACTTGATTCAGGCCCAAATTAGCGTGCCTCTGTATGCAGATGGCAAAGTGGTAGGCGTTCTGGGCTTAGCCCATCCCTATGGCTCAGAGAGAAGTTTCGATGAAGCCCAAATACAACAGCTAGAACTGTTCGGCCAACTGGCCGCCGTTGCCCTTAAAAACGCCCAACTGTATGAAGAAACCCAGCGTCAGGCTGAAGAAATGACGACACTGGCCGAAATCGGCAACGATATTGTGGCTACCCTCGATCTTGATATTCTGCTAGAGCGTATCACCGCTCACACGCGGGAGCTTATCGCGTCCGATAATTGTGCCGTTTATTTACTGGAGGCGGACGGGAAACATTTGCAGCTTATTGCCAGCGCGGGGCATATCCAGGAAGGTGTCAAAGCGCATCATCCACACCTGGGTACAGGCATCATCGGCACAGTGGCCCAAACTGGCATTGCTGAAATCATCGCCGATACCTCTACAGACCCCCGCACGACAAAGCTGTCCGGTGTGCAGGCCGCTTCTGCTGCCGAAAAACTTATCGTCGCACCGCTCTTTTCGCGGCAGGAGGTCATTGGCGTGATGTCGGTGTGGCGACCTGAAGCCGGACAGGTGTTTGAGCAGAACGATTTTAATGTTTTGGTGCGCCTGGCGCGGCAAGCTTCTATTGCGATTGCCAATGCGCGGCTGTATGAAGAAACGGCCGTTGCCCAAACCGAAGCAGAACGGGAATCAGAACGACTGCGCTTGCTCAATGAAATGGGCCAGCAGATGAGTCTGGCAGACACCACAGACAAAATTTTCAAGGTTGCCACTGAATACACCCCCCGTATCGTGCCAGCTGATCGGGTCAGTGTGGCCTTGCTGACACCAGAGGAAGACAGTTTGCAGGTATTTGCGTTGCAGGGGGAAGCGGGCTTGATGCCTGTGGGCAGCAA
Organism: Anaerolineae bacterium; assembly: GCA_014879345.1. Lineage (GTDB taxonomy): Bacteria > Chloroflexota > Anaerolineae > Promineifilales > Promineifilaceae. The sequence goes on from JACSSI010000007.1 coordinate 3,988, forward strand.
ACTGCCGTTAGCGGGTACATTGTTAGGAACGGCCGTTACCAGCAAACAAGTCGTCAACTGCTCTGATTTAACTAAATTTGAAGAGCTAGATGCCAAACAGTTAGTTAAACAGGGACTGAGAACGGCCGTTATCGCCCCCATGACCGTTGGCGACCGCGCCATCGGTACCCTCAACATCGGCCACATGCAAATCGGCATTTGTGGCCCGCGTGACGAAAGCATCCTCTTGCAAATCGCCTCGTTTTTGGCAACCACTCTGGAAAACACCCGCCTGTTTATGGAAGCGGAAGAGGCACGCGCTTCAGCCGTTGCCGCCAACGAGGCGAAAAGTTCCTTCCTGGCAACCATGAGCCATGAAATCCGCACCCCCATGAACGCCATCATCGGCATGACCAGCCTGCTGCTGGACACGCCGCAGAACCACGAGCAGCAAGAGTTCACCGAAACGATTCGCAACAGCAGCGAATCGTTGTTGACAATCATCAACGACATCCTCGACTTTTCCAAGATTGAAGCCAACAAATTGGAACTGGAGAATCAACCGTTTAACCTGCGCGAATGTGTGGAAGGCGCACTCGACTTGTTGGCCTCAAAAACGGCCGAAAAAGGACTTGAACTTGCCTATCTGATTGATCCCGATACGCCTGAAGCCATCTTCGGTGATGTCACACGTCTGCGCCAAATCCTGGTCAACCTGATCAGCAACGCCGTCAAGTTCACGGAAGCCGGGGAGATTGTCGTCTCAATCAATAGTGATCCGATCACCGACAAGCCGCATTCAAACCACGATTACCGCTTGCATTTTTCGGTACGGGACACGGGTATCGGCATTCCGCCCGACCGCATGGATCGGCTCTTCCGCTCGTTCAGCCAGGTGGATACCTCGACAACCCGTCGGTATGGCGGCACGGGTTTGGGCCTGGCGATTAGTAAGCAGTTGAGCCAAATGATGGGGGGGACGATGTGGGTTGAAAGCGCCGGCATTCCCGGCGAGGGCGCCACCTTCCATTTCACCATCGAAGCCGAAGCCGCGCCCATGCCAGAACGGCCGTTTCTCAAGGAAGAGCAGCCCGATTTTGCCGGTAAACGGCTGCTCATCGTGGACGACAATGCCACCAATCGCCGCATTCTGACGTTGCAAGCGGAATCCTGGCATATGATCCCCGAAGCCACCACCTCGCCCCACGAAGCCCTGGCCTGGCTGCAAGCAGGCAAGCCTTTTGATGCGGTGATAACCGATATGCAAATGCCAGACATGAACGGCCTGACATTTGCCCAGACTGTTCGCAATCTACACACGCCGAGTGCCGCCCTGCCCATCATCATGCTCACCTCTTTAGGGCGGCGGGAAGCATTAAAAGAATCGGAGGAAACGGCCGTTAACTTCGCCGCCTTCCTCACCAAACCCATCAAACCATCCCAACTGTTCAACGCCCTCGCCGCCATCTTCTCCGGCGGGAACAGGCGGGTTGTCCCCACAGAAAAAACAACAGACCAACTATTTGACGCCACCATGGGGCAGCGCCATCCGCTTCATATTTTGCTGGCTGAAGACCATCCTACCAACCAAAAACTGGCGCTCCGCATTTTGGATCGATTGGGCTACAGGGCAGATGTGGCCGCCAATGGTCTGGAAGCACTGGCCGCCATCAAGCGCCAGCACTACGATGTCATCCTGATGGACATGCAGATGCCGGAGATGGATGGGCTGGAGGCAACGCGGCGCATCCGCCAACAGGAAAAAGAGCAGGGGCATGAGCATTTGCACATCGTTGCCATGACAGCCAATGCCATGCAGGGCGACCGCGAACTCTGTTTTGCTGCGGGCATGGATGATTATGTGAGCAAGCCTATTCGCGTGGAATTGTTGGTAGGGGCGCTCGAAAAGGCGAAGGGCCACGAACACCATAACGCGGATGATGAGGAAAATCACACTGACCACAACCGATTGCCTGAAGAAGAAATTTTTGAAGCTAACGATGTTTTGGATATGGCAGCCATCGAAAATTTGCTGGAAATTACTGGAGGTGATCCCGAATTTTTAGCCGAAATGATCGACAGTTATTTGGCAACAACACCCCCTTTGCTCATTCAGTTAAACGAAAGCCTGGCAGGTGGAGATGCAGCCAATTTCCGCCTGGCAGCCCACACGCTCAAATCCGGTAGTGCTGATTTTGGGGCGATGTCGCTCTCGAAAGTGTGTTTGCAGCTAGAAGAAATGGGCAAAAATGGCACATTGGATGGGGCGGCGCCATTGGTAGCAGAAGCAGAAGCGATTTATGCAAAAGTACAACCTGCTTTAATCAAGGTACGGGATCAACAGGTGTAATATGACAGAGCAGCAAACAGAGAATAACGGCCGTATCCTGGTCGTGGATGATTATCCCATGAACCGTCTTAAATTGTCGCGTGTCTTGCAGCAGCAGGGCCATGCCGTTGAGCAGGCGGAAAATGGACAGCAAGCGCTCGATATGCTGCACTCTGAACCGTTTGATGTCGTGTTGCTAGACATCATGATGCCAGAAATGGATGGGCATGAAGTGTTGGCAGCCATGAAGGCAGACACAGATTTGCGCGACATTCCTGTGATTGTGATTTCGGCCGTCGATGAGGTAGAAAGTGCGGTGCGCTGCATCGAAATGGGCGCTGAAGATTACATTCCCAAACCGTTTAATCCCGTTTTTTTACGGGCGCGGCTCAACGCCAGCCTGCGCCGTAAAAAGCTGCGTGATTTGGAACAGGTCTATTTGCAGCAGGAGATTATGCTGCGTCAGAGTGAAAAGCTGGCAACGCTGGGCAGGTTGAGTGCCGGCATGGCGCATGAACTCAACAATCCCGCCTCCGCTGTTAAACGGGGTGTGGAGCAGCTTCAAACAGCGTTTGCCCGCCAATTGAAAGCACATTTACTGTTGGATAAATTGGATTTGTCGCGTGAACAAGTAGCGCAGCTAAACCAGCTCGCGCAAAAAGCACAAACACGCGCCACTCAGCCGGATAATCTAGACACGATGATACGCAGTGACCGTGAATATGAACTGGAAGCATGGCTGGAAGCATCTGAAATCGCTGAGGCGTGGACGTTTCCGCCTGATTTGGTGAGTATGGGGTATGACACAGCCCAGTTAGAGCAGTTGGTGGCAGGGTTTGAGAAGGAACAGATAACGGCCGTTCTCACCTGGCTCATTAGCTGCTTCACCATCTACACCGTTCTCAACGAAATTGGCGAAGGGGCGGGTCGCATGACCGAAATCGTCAAAGCCCTCAAAACCTACACCTACCTGGATCAGGCGCCCGTGCAAAACGTCAACGTGCATGAAGGACTGGACAACACCCTGATAATGCTGCGCAGCAAGCTGAAAAAAGGCATTGTGGTTCACCGGGACTATTGTGATAATTTGCCGCGCATTGAAGCGTACGGCAGCGAACTCAACCAGGTATGGACCAACATCATCGACAACGCCGTCGCCGCCATGAACGGGCAGGGCGAAATCTTCATCCGCACCCATTACACAGGCAGTTGGATCACCATCGAAATAGAAGACAACGGGCCAGGCATCCCTCCCGCCATCCAAACAAAAATATTTGACCCCTTCTTCACCACCAAACCACCAGGAGAAGGCACCGGTCTTGGTTTAAATATCAGCTACAACATCATCACCCAAAAACATCACGGCCAGATTTCAGTCAAGTCGCAACCAGGGCAAACCCTTTTTCAAATCAAACTACCAGTCAACCAGGAAAAGGAAGATTAAAAATTTAAAGCTCTTTAGAGTTTGCTGGGATCCGTGTCATTCTGAACGCAGTGAAGAATCTCATACCTCTGAGATGCTTCGTTTCACTCAGCATGACAAGAGAAAAAAACCACAAATTCCAAAGGACCCAAAATTAAACACTCAACTCATCAACTAAATGAAGGAATATCATGGCAAAACCAATCATTTTGACCTTAGATGACGAACCCCATGTCTTAAACGCAGTCAACCGGGATTTGCGCCAGCATTACGGCAGTGACTACCGCATCATGAAAGCGGGGTCTGGGGCAGAAGCGCTCGACATTGTGCAGCAGTTGAAACAGCGCAATACGCCGCTGGCCCTGTTTTTAGTCGATCAACGGATGCCGGGAATGGGCGGCACAGAGTTCCTGGCACAAGCTATCAAATGGTATCCACAGGCACGCAAAGTTCTACTCACCGCCTATGCAGATACAGAAGCCGCCATTGCCAGCATCAACGAGGTTGGCCTTGATTTTTACTTGATGAAACCCTGGGATCCGCCGGAACAAAACCTGTATCCAATATTGGACGATTTGCTCAACGATTGGACGGCAACCGTGCCAGTGCCTTATGATGGCATCAGAGTAGCTGGCACGCAATGGTCGCCCAGTTCACACCATACCAAGGATTTTTTGTCGCGGAATCGGATACCCTACCAATGGCTAGACATTGAGCAAGATGATGAAGCCCGTTTGTTGGTAGACGGCGTGACCAATGAGAACCATCAACTGCCAGTCATTTTCTTTTCAGACGGCACCGTCTTGATAAACCCGGATGATCGTGTTCTGGCTGATCAATGCGGCTTACACACCCAGGCAGCGGCCGATTTCTACGATCTGATCATTATTGGCGCTGGGCCAGCAGGCTTGGGGGCGGCCGTTTATGGCGCTTCTGAAGGCTTACGCACCTTGATGATTGACAAAGCCGCTACCGGCGGACAGGCGGGAACCAGTTCAAGAATTGAAAATTATCTCGGTTTCCCCAGCGGGGTAAGCGGCGCGGACTTGGCGCGGCGGGCCACAGCCCAGGCTGAACGTTTGGGAGCAGAAATTCTAACTGCCCAAGAAGTAACAAACATTCGGGTGGAGGATCCCTATCGCACGGTTGTGCTGGGCGATGGCACCGAATTGGGCTGCAAAGCCATCGTCATTGCCACCGGTGTTACCACCCGCCGTTTAGACGTGCCTGGCGCAGAAAAGTTAACGGGGGCGGGTATTTATTACGGCGCGGCTTTAGCAGAAGCGGCAAATTATAAAGGAAAGCCTGTGTTTGTCGTCGGGGGTGCCAATTCAGCGGGACAAGGGGCTATGTTTTTCTCGCGCTATGCCAGCAAAGTGACGATGCTGGTGCGGGGCAGTTCATTGGAGAAAGGGATGTCGCAGTACCTGGTGGATCAAATTAACAGCCAGCCCAATATTGAAGTGTGTCCGCGCACCACAATTACTGAAGTTCATGGCAGCCAATCCCTGGAGGCCATCACCGTACATAATTCAGAAACGGGTGTGAGTGAAACGATTCCAGCCAGTGCCGTATTCCTGTTTATAGGCGCTGTGCCTCATTCAGATATGGTCGCCGGGGTTGTGGAATGCAATCGTGCCGGGTTTATTCTAACGGGCAGTAATTTTGTCAAAAACGGCCGTCGTCCCAAAGGTTGGTCATTAAAACGGGATCCGTTCCTTTTGGAAACCAGTGTACCCGGTATATTTGCCGCCGGAGACATCCGCCAAGGCGCCGTGCATCGCGTGGCCTCGGCGGTTGGTGAAGGGGCGGTTACTGTGGGCCAGATACACCAATATTTAAAGACGGTTTAAGCTATCGGTACTGGCGGAGTGCGGTCTAAAGTTGTGTACGAGACTACAAAAGTCTCCTCAAACTTAATGCCAATTAGTATTGGTAAGACTTTTGTAGTCTGCTTTGTTACACAAAAACTAACCGTACCCGTACTGGTGTATCATGGACAGATACACATGCATTAGCTACTCTCTGTTATAGAAATGAGGTAACTACTAAATCTCTCGAGAAAACCTGACAGGTCTACCTGAGTAGTTACGAAAATGGTTTTAGCAAAATCATTTAATTTGAGTATAATGCAGTACCAAAGTACTAGTCGAGTAGATTGGATTTAGTGAGGATCTCACATTGACCAACAATAAAAAACCTGTCGTTGTAAGCGTTGAAGATGAAGAAGGGATTTTCGAACTTCTGCGCTTAACAATTGAACCGCTCCCCGTTGAATTTTACCATGCCTTTAATGGCTTTGATGCCATCGAACTCATCATGCAGGTTAAGCCGGATTTGCTGATTATGGATATTGGGCTGCCAGATATGAATGGGTGGGATGTACTCAAAACAATCGTTGCCAAAGATATTAAGCCGAACAAAATCCTTGTTCTCACCGCGTATAATGCCCCGACTCACCGTCTCATCGCCCACTTGCAAGATGTTGATATCTACATCAACAAGCCGTTTATGCCGCTGGAATTACGCAAAACGGTTAGTGAACTGCTTGAATTACCAGGCACTGTCCCCCAAACCTTCAATTAAATTGCCGGAGGTTGTGATCTATTGGATCACTGCTTTTCTATAACGGATTTGACGTTGGCGGGCTGCCAGCCGGGTGGTTTGAGAATTTTGCCATCTTCACGACGCGGGCCACCTGCTTTTTGCAGGTTGGCGCGATGGACTTCGCGGAAGACGGCATCGGCATCTATGCCAAAGGATTCAATGGCACCGTAGACGACGTAAAGCAGGTCTGCCAATTCGTGTGCCAACGGTGTGAGGGTTTCGACGGGGTCGAGTTCTTGTTCTGCTTCTAGGGCGGCGATGATTTGTTGGTAAACGGCCGTTACCTCTTGATATTCCTCGTCAATCAACTTTTTACGTAAAGCCAGGTTTTCAACATTACGCATAGTCAGAGAGATGGGCAGGGGAGCGCCCACAGCCGCATGAAATTCACGGATGCGTTTGGCATTGCTGTTGAGGTAAGGCGCTCCATTTGCGGAAACATGACCAAGAAGCTGCTTGAGCGGCATGTCGGCCAGGGAGGTAAGGCGGTAATCTGGCTGGGGGAAGGGGAGTTGACTGGTTAGTTGGTTCGGTACGACGACGCAGAAAATGCCAGCTTTTTGGGCGGCGATCATGCCATTGGGCGAATCTTCCAGCGCCAGGGCTTCATCAGCGGCCACGCCAAGTGCTGCCAGTGCCGCCAGGTAGACATCGGGGTTTGGCTTGGCTTTGCCACCCACGTCGTCGCGGCAGCTAATCCAATCAAAGTGGTGGATGATGCCGAGCCGCTCCAGGGAAGCATCTACCCAACTATGCTCAGAACTGGAAGCAACGGCCGTTTTCAGCCCTAATTGTTTAGCAGTCAGCAAATAATCCATCACCCCAGGCATCACTGGTTGTTGTGCCGCTAACGCTACGTCTCGCTGCCGGCGTCTGGTTAGAATCGTTTCTTTTTCAAGCGAGCGGCCAACCAGTTTTTCAAGGTAGTCATACGGATCAAAAAGACCGACGCCGCCAATGCTGTTGAGCCATTTATCCTGAGGCAATGTCACGCCAAAAGAGTCGTAGGTCTCTTTCCAGGAAATATATTCTGTAAATTCCGAGTCGAAAATTGTGCCGTCAAAGTCGAAAATGAGTGCTTTTATCATAAGGCATAAGTGTGGCGCGAGATAGTTGATGTGTCAAGTGTTAGCGCTTGGTGGCAAGAGGCAGGAAGGTTTTGTAGCTTATAACGCCATCAATAAGATGAAAAACCGCCGTGTTATCGAGGTAGGCACCGCGTACTGGATCATAAGCGGTGGCAAAGTGCGCCAACTGCGCCGCGCCCACGCCTCGGGCAAATAGGGGAATAAGGCTGTTGCTATGCCCGCCGCTGTTCCAGACCCAGTACACTTGCTCGCCGTCGTCAATTTCATTATTGGCATTCGTATCTTGCCAACTGGCGCGGCGGCCCGTGCTAGCAACCACTTTTTCCAGGGCAAGCGTGGTGGGATTGACTGCACCGAGTGGCTGATTGGCGAAGGTGTTTGGCGCGGCTGTCAGATAGCCTGTTTCATGATCACCGGTGACGATGAGCAGGGTATTGTCCCAACTGCTGCCATTGGTTGGCTCATCGACCCACGCTATCACGGTTTGCACCGCCTCGTTGAAGCCAATTAGTTCGCCAATCATCCTGTCCATCTGATTATTATGACTGGCCCAATCGACAGCACCCCCTTCAACCATCAATACAAATCCGTTTGGCGACCGGTTGAGCACGGTTAGTGCCGCTGTCGTCATCTGAGCCAGGGTAGGATTTTCTGGATTATGACCGGAACCGTCTGCCAGCCGGTATTCCAAGTTGCCCCCTGTGCCGCCAAACAGAGCCGCCAGACGAGTGGTGGCAGGTAAATTGGCGGCATTGAGCAGCCGGTCTCCGCCATCGGCGTTGCCTGCGAGGCGTTCTACGAATAGAAACTTGCCCGTCTGTCCGCTTTCGTTTGCCAGCTTGTCACGTATGGCTGAGTTTACATAACTGCTGCCCTGCCAATTGGGATGTCCGGCTCCGATGACAACATGTTGAGGATTGGAACTGCCAAAACTGCCACCATAACGGCCGTCTTCCACAATTGTGCCGGTGCTGTTTGGATTGCCCCACAAACCCTCGTCGGCAATAGCAAAGCCGTTGTTCCTGGAGGCGTTATGGCTCATCCAGGCTCCTGGCGTGGCATGGGACAGGTAAACAGTGGTAACAGCCCCCGTTGCTTTATTGAGTGCCTGTGCTTTTTGGCTCAAAGAAAATAGACGGGCACTCGCGTTCGTATTTACGGCAATACGGCCGTTTTGCGTTTTGATGCCGGTAAATAGAGCTGTGGCGGCAGCGGCGCTGTCGGTTGGATTTTGCAGCGGGTAAGCGAAATCGCTCCAGGCCGATTGGGGTTGGTAATTGCCGCCAGCAGGGTAGGTACTTACCCAGTAGCGCGGCCAGGTTTGATAGGGTGGGGTCTTGTTTGTATAGTCGTTGGTCGCTGCGATGTGATTAGCGCCCCAGCCGTCGGCAATCATCACGATGATATATTTAGCAGGGGCGTCGTTGTTGCTTTGCTGAAACCAATCTACATCAGGAATAGTGGGCAGCCATGCTTGTGAATTTTCTATTCTTTCTTCAACGCTGGCCGAATGGGCAAAAACTGGCGGTTTTGTGACAGTTAACAGAATGGCTAGGAGTAAAAAACCGGCCAATAAAACGGTAAGCAAAACAGATTTTTGGGGCTGATGTTTGTCTTTCATGAAGCACCTGATTGGCAAGAAATGGAGTCGATCATCATTTTAGGTTATCACCATATTCTTTCTCCACATCTTCTCGGGTGATCATCTCTTTGCCGCCCCACCAGCATGATGGCGCTAACTGCCACATCACTTTAATCGTTTCCGGATTGTGTTGAAATTGCGGTGCCAACGCTTGTAACTCCGGGCTTAAAATTGATCCCGTGTAGGGACGCAGGGCGGTTAAGAAATCTAACGCGACTACATCTTGCGGTTGATGTAGTTCCTGGCTGTTGACGTCAATGTGGGTGATGTGAAAACGGCCGTTTTCCAGCACAAATAAAAGCGCCACCGTCTGAATCAACTGACGTGTTGTCAGGTTCCCGGAGGCAAATGCGCCTGCATTCACCAGGGTGACACCCTCGATTTCACAGATCAGAGGGATATGCCAGTGTCCAAAATGGACGAACTTGGCGCCGACGCGCTGACCATGCCGGGCAATGCGTTCCAGTTTGGGCAGCATGGTTTGTGTCCGGCGGGATTCCAGTTCATCGACACGATCTGTGTAATGGCCGTGCCACAGCAGAATACGTTGTCCGGCAACCGTCACGATTTCCTTTTCAGGCAGCATCTGGGGCGTGTCTGCTGGTTCGTCGTTGCCATGCACCGCCACCACGGGTGCGATGCGGCTTAGTTCATCTAGCACCCACAGTTCACCCACGTCGCCAGCGTGAAGAATCAAATCAACGTCTGCGAAAATGTGGGACAGGGTATCATGAAGTCGCGGCCACCGAGAGGGCATGTGGGTATCGGAGAGCAGACCCAGGCAGGCTTGTACCTGGTCAGGGGATATATGGGGGGGCAGGTAGGTGGTTAACATGGGTCTTTTATAACTGAGAATGAAGCGGGGTGACAACGGCCGTTAACCACATCGTTGCCAAATCGGAGGAAACTTTTCAAAATATGCCACCCATTTGTGCGCAGACTGGCTTGAAAAACAGGAGTTTCCCATGCGCGGGGCGCACCGTTCGGCTGAGCCCACGCCGAAGCCACGATGAATGAAAATCTGGGAGCGCGGACAGCTTGTCCGCCCTCCCACTTTCGAAGGGGATTTACACAAATCACTCGAGAATGCGAGATGTAACAAAAAATGTAAGAAAGCTTGTAGGGATTGACTCCTATTCTGCATTTGAAGATGAGTTTTAGCAGAAGGTGAGAACAACAAGTATATGTTTTGCTCTATTATCATTCCTACAGTAGGAAGACAATCATTATCAGACTCTGTAACAAGCGTGCTGGAACAAAATTTTACGGAAGATAATTTTGAAATTATCGTTGTCAACGACTCTGGACACCCTTTATCTGCTGAGAAATGGCAAAATTCAGAACAAGTTCAAATCATAACTACGCAACAACGAGAACGCTGTTTTGCCAGAAACACAGGCGCCGCCATCGCTCAAGGAGATTATTTTTGCTTTTTGGATGATGATGATTGGCTTCTGCCAAATGCGCTGGAAAAATTTTGGCATACAATCAAGGCAGATTCTCGTGCGGGCTGGGTTTATGGCAGTGTCCAATTTGTTGATGATGCAGGCAAGCCATTAGGGAATCTAAACCAAAACAAATCTGGAAATTGCTTTTTAGAAGCGATGACAGAAACCTGGATTCCGCTGCAAACATCACTCATCAAAGCAGACGCATTTTTTCATGTTGGTGGTTTTGACCCTGACTTTATTGTGACCCAAGATTTAGATTTGCTGAGACGAATTGCATTCCATTATGATCTAATCAGTATCCCTGATACGATTGCATGTATCCGCCGTGGCAATTCGCGCAAGACTGGCACAAAATATACACTTGGCTGGTACTATATTGCGAAAGGACGCGATAATTTGTTGGCTCAACAAGATGCCTTGCCTGCGCTGTTGAAATCAGCGAATGGATCAGCTTATTCACACGGACTGGTGTTGCGAAACTATAAAAGCGCGATGCTTTTTAACTTGCGGAGGCATCATTGGCTAAATGCAGCCAGTCGTTTTTCTTCGGGGTTGATGAGCTGCCTGAAATCACTTAACTATGTATTTGCAAAAGAGTACTGGATGGCTGTCATGGATACGCGTCCCTTGCACCTAACGCTAATTAATAATCTCTCATCTGATTATTCTGCTGTCGAAGAATGGCTGTATAGTTAGGTAATACAAAACTGAATGCAACTATCCTGATGAAAGTTTTGCCTTGAGAGACCTGAAGGGTTTTAGGTTTCTCACCATAAAAATACGCGAGGGTAAACTCGTAGGGTTAGTTACACCATAATAAGGTATTTAGATGACTCCTGATGTATCTATTGTAATCTGTACACGTAATCGTAATGAACGAATCAAATCAACTTTGGAATCAGTTTTTGAGAATACCTGGACAAATTTTGAAGTTATTATCATAGATCAAAGCCGTGATGAATCGACGCAAACGGCCGTTCAACCATTCCTGACCGATCCCCGATATATTTACAAAAGAACGACTACGACAGGTTTAAGCAAAGCCCGAAATATTGGATTGTCTGAAGCACGCGGGAAGATTATTGCTTTCACAGATGATGACTGCCGCGTATCTGCGAATTGGGTTGAAGCTGTATTGCAGGAATTTGCACATTATCCGGCTGTCACCTCTATTTTTGGCCGGATTATTCCTGGAGATTTGCCCAATGCAGCTGATCTGAGTGAAAGTTTCAATTTTTCCCAGGCAAAACGGTTGCAACAGGTGCTGCCAATTGCGAAGAAAGATGATCCGGCCCCTCACTTGTTTAAGGAAAATCCGAACGATCTCGGCTTTGGGCATGGGGCTAATATGTGCTTTAGACGATCAACTTTTTCAAAATTTGGTGAATTTGATGAGTTTCTGGGAGCGGGGGCTGTGTTAGGCGCATGGGAGGATAGAGACATGGGCCATCGCATTCTTTTAGGCGGTGGACAAATTCTCTACTCTCCAGATATTGTAATTTATCATGATCATTGGCGTGAATGGCCTGAGGTGAAGAAGGCTTATAAAAACTATGCTATTGGCACGGGAACGGCCGTTAATAAATATATTCGTTCTGGCAATTGGAGCAGCATCGGGTTGCTGTTTGATTGGATGGCACAATTGGGTGTGCGCCAGGTGTTTTCAGGAATCTTTAAATGGCATAGCTGGAAAAAAACATATATTGGCCTGTCGCAGATAATTTACCCTTGGGTAGGTCTCATAAAAGGGTTCAAATACAATATCGATCCTGCGAAAAAGCTGTTTATCAACGAAAAAGCAGAACACGCTGTCTACCATCCAGCAACAGATGAGCTAATAGACACAAAAAATTACCTGAAATAACCTGAGCCTACACACGTTTTGACCGCCCACCACATAAAAGCCGCAGTCGTTCAAAAACAACAGAATAATTACAAACCCACTCAATTTTCACAAGCTGTAAACGCGTCGAAAGGGAGAACTGGCTATTCGACAAGAATTCGCGGCTTCTTCTAACCGGGGGCAAAATATCTTTGGGAAAGTCTCGCCAGAGATAGTGATACGGCTTTTTCTGTTCAACCAGCAGATCATGATAACCCCCATGCACTCTTCTTTTTTTACTGTAGATAGCCTTTGTATTATTGAGGGCAGGATGGTTTACAATCACATCTGCGCCATAAAAAATTTCATAACCGGCCGCATAAACGCGCCGTCCCCACTCCAGGTCTCCCCCCGATTTTAAGGTGCTGTTGAATTCCCCCACGGCTTCAATGAGTTTCCGGCGCGTGAACAAGTTTGCGGTAACGCCAAAATGCCAAAACTTCACAAAGTTTTCGATGGGAAAGGCAGAAAGTTGTTCGTAGATTTCAGCCACAGTTGGCGCATTTGGATCCGCAGCAAAAAGGTTAACTTGCCCGGCAACTACCCCAATATTATCATGGTGCAGGAGTGCGTTTTCCCCTTTTTCTAGCCAATCTACCTGAGGCAAACAATCTGAATCTGTGAACGCAATCACCTCACCCTTGGCCATGGTCAATCCTTTGTTGCGTGCGGCGTAGGAGCCTGGTTTCGTTTCAACTACTAGCTGGCTGTGCGGATGTTGAGAAATAACTGACAGGGGCGGCTCATCTGAGCCATTATCCACGACGATAATTTCATAACGTTCTGTGGGGTAAGTTTGATTTTCAAGGGCGTGTAAACAACAAGCCAGACGTTCTGAGTCGTTAAAATGGGGAATGATGATGGATATAAACGGCCGTTGTTCAAGCATAAACATATCACGTTGCAGATTTCAGATGAATTATTGATAAAATGACAAAAGGTGTCAACAATTGCTATTATAGTAACGCTATGAGTGAATCAACCCTGTTCAAAGACAATCTAAATTCTGATCTGGCTCGTTCATTCGGAGCGCAGATACAACAAGCTTATCCTGAATTCGATGCCAGCGGATTTGCCGCCCAAATCGCACCGCAGTTACCACCACTTGAGCTTAAAGAACGAGTTGCAGTTTTCACGGAAGCCTTGCATGACTATTTGCCGCCAGATTACGCAGAGGCCATTGATATTTTGCTTGCCATTTTTGGCGGTGAAAATGCACCCGAAGCAGGTCTTTTTAAGGAGACAAATGGCTGGGCATACTGGTCGATTGCCTATTTTGTGGAACGGTATGGCCTGGATGATTTCGACACATCACTGGCAGCCATGCCCACCATCACCAAGCACTTCTCTTGCGAGTTTGCCATACGGCCGTTTTTAGCCGCTTATCCGGCCCAAACCTTAGCCGTGTTAGACGGGTGGGTCTCAGACCCTAGCCCTCACGTGCGCCGTCTTGTCAGCGAAGGCACCCGTCCCCGCCTGCCCTGGGGAATGCATCTCACCCAGTTTATCGCCGACCCCACGCCTACGTTGGCGCTGCTGGCTAAACTCAAAGACGACGAATCGGAATATGTGCGCCGCTCCGTTGCCAACCATCTCAACGACATCACCAAGGACAACCCGGCACTTGCCATCGCCGCATTGCAGCGTTGGAACGAAGGGGAACCAAGCCAGGAAATTCAATGGATTACGCGCCACGCGCTGCGTTCCCTGGTCAAAGCTGGTGATCCGGAGGCGTTGGCATTGTTGGGTTTTGGGGCAGCCCAAGTCAGCCTGAGTGCTTTTAGCATTACGCCAGACGCCATCGCCATGGGCGACACGCTTGAACTGACTTTCACGCTGCACAGTCAGAGCGAGACCGAGCAAAAGCTCGTGGTTGATTATGTGATTCATTTTGTAAAGGCGAATGGCAAGACAAGCCCAAAGGTGTTTAAGCTGAAAACGGCCGTTCTCCCCCCGCAGCAAACGTTTACCATCCAGAAAAAACATACCATCAAACCCATCACCACCCGTCGTTACTACCCGGGCGAACATCCCGTTGAAATTCAGGTGAATGGCAAAATTGTGGGCAAAAGCAAGTTTGTATTGATGAGTGATAAATGATGAGTGAAGGCATACAAAACACAGCACTCTTGCTCATTGATGTCCAGGTTGACATGTTTGAGCCAGACCCAGTACATGATGATAGGCGCGTGCTGACCACGTTGGTCAATCTGGTGGCACAGGCTCGGCACACAAACACGCCAATCGTGTATGTGCAAAATAATGGCGAGCCTGGTTATCCGGATGAACCGGGGACACCGGGTTGGCCCATTCATCCAGATTTAGCGCCAACTGCCAGCGACATCGTCTTGCAAAAGGAGACTGAAAACGCCTTTTACCAGACCCCGCTTCAACAAAAACTGGATGAACTGGGCATCACCCGGCTCATCATTGCGGGTATGCAGACGGAAATGTGCATCGACACGACCACCCGTGCCGCCAGAAGCCTGGATTATGATGTCGTTTTAGCTGCCGATGGACACAGCACGTTTGATTCAGAGCGGTTAACGGCCGTTCAAATCATCGCCCATCACAACGCCATCCTTACCAGTTTTGCCAACGTTATTCCGGCGGCAGAAATCGAGTTTCCCAAGCGCTAATCTCATGAATTTAGAAACCCTGCGCGTCATCCTTATGCAAAAACCGGCCACCACCGAAGAACTTCCCTTTGGGCCAGAGGTCTTGGTATTCAAAGTCAAAGGCAAAATGTTTGCCCTGGTTCCGTGGGAAGACCCCGCACCTTCCATTTCCCTCAAATGCGACCCCAACGAAGCGATGTTTCTGCGCGATATTTATCCGGCGGTCAATCCAGGCTACCATCTTAACAAGCGCCATTGGAACACGGTTACGCTTGATGGCAGCGTGCCTGAACCAGAACTCCTGCGCATGATCGATGATTCTTACCGCCTTGTCGTCAACGGGCTGAAAAAAGCGGATCGGGAAGAATTATGGAATATTTGATAGGTGGTCGTGTTGATCAAATCATTCGCCAGGGCGAAACAGTTTATCGCCCTGCTGGAGCGTGGACGCCAACCGTGCATAAGCTTCTCCACTACATTCGAGCGCAAGGCTTTTTGGGTGTTCCTGAGCCACGTGGATTCGATAACGCGGGGAATGAAATGGTCAGTTTTATTCCAGGTGAGATTAGTAATTATCCGTTGTCAGAAACGGCCGTTAGCCAGGAAGCATTAATTTCCTCCGCCCAACTCCTGCGAGATTATCATGACGCCTCTGCCTCATTTTTCCGTGAGCTACAGGGCAATGAGGTATGGATGTTACCCCCACGTGAGCCAGCAGAAGTAATCTGCCACGGAGATTATGCGCCTTATAATGTGGTGTTACAAGGAAAAAAAGCGGTAGCTATTATTGATTTCGATACCGCCCATCCTGCCCCCAGAGTTTGGGATATTGCCTATGCCCTCTATCGGTGGGCACCGTTGACACACCCTGATAATCAGGACGGTTTTGGATCTGAACGAGAGAAAATCGAACGAGCACACTTGTTTTGTGATGTGTATGGCTTAACCAAAGCAAGCCGGGTAGGTTTGACAAGCCTCGTCGTTGAGCGGCTACAGGTTTTGGTAGACTTTATGTTTGCAGAAGCTGCCCATGGAAACGAGGCATTCAAGGCAAATATTGCAGACGGTCATCATCTTGTTTACCTGAAAGATATTGACTATCTGCAAACCCACGTCAAAGAACTTTAAATTAGGGCAGCCAGGTGAAATTGTGACCGCGCAGGCCAACGGCCGTTGTCAAATCCACCAGTTCGCCATGAGTCGGCACATAATACACAGTGCCATCCACATGCACTATCGGGCCAGAACCATCTGGTGACCACGTAATACCTAAATTCGAGGCCGCTTCTGGCACACTGTTTATGAGTTCAGCAGGTTCGTTAAAAGCAATCCGTTGGTATAACGAGGTTGTATTTTTATCCATATCGAGCAATCCGTAACTAAAACGGCCGTTTGCCCAATGAACAGGTGCCCAGGGTCGCAGGTGTTCCTCAGACAAAATAACTGATTCATCTCGCTGCACTTCATTCGCATCAGCGTTTACACGCCAGGTCTCACCAACTGCGGTATCACTGTCATTCCGCACCATAAACAAGCGGTCGTCCTGCATCCAGGTCACATCAGCATAAGGAAACCCATCGGAAGCGTTTGTATACGGGACAATCATTAATTGTTTCGTGGGAATATCAAATACAAAATAATCAGCACCATTCATATCTTCCCCACGTAATAACAACCAACGGCCGTTCTTCGCCCAAGAAAGCGGAGTAAACAGGTTACCATTACCTGCCAGCAGCAGTTCCGGTTTTGTTGCCGCCAAATTGTATAAAAACAGCCCGTCATCACTGCCAAAAACAAAAAAGTTATTGTCCTGATGCCAAACCATCCCCTCACAATAGGCGCCACACGCATCAATTTTTTTCGGCGACTGTCCCGTGCCAATTTCCATCACATACAGGTCGTTCTGTACCTCTTCGCCCAAGGTTAATGCATGTGCATCACCTAACCCCATCCCGCTGAATGTAACAAACCTGCCATCTTGGGAAAGCTGGAAGGCGGGGTCTTTGAAGCTGTTGACTGCCGGAACTAATCGCTGCGTATCGCCAGTCTCCAGATTGACACTGTTCAAGGCGTAGGTGTTGACGGTTTGGGTAACGGCCGTTACCGTATTAGAAATCTCCGTCGAAGCCACCAACTGCGCTACAACCGCCTGTTTGCCATCTTTGCTGAGCGAATAATCGACCACGTCACCATCCAGCAAGCTCACCACATTGCCGTCCCGCTGCCAGCGCTTGAGCTTGCCATTGCCCACAAACAGCAAATCCTGGTTGATAGCTGGCATCTTGGCCGGGTCTATGACCGGTTCAGGTTCTTCAGTCGGGGTCGCCGTGGGTGCCAGGGTTGGGGTTTGGATGGGCGTGGGCGAGGAATCAGCAACGGCCGTTTCCTGAGCCGTAGCCGGTAACGTACCCAGTTCAATTACAATGGGCGGCGGCTGATCACTCGTCACCGGCGTGGGTGGCGGTGGCAGCGTTGGCGATGGCTCCGTGATGCCACAAGCCGCCAATAACGACACAATCACCAATAAACCCAGAAAGAAAAACAAAGAACGAACCGTCATATCAACCTCAAAAAATTATGAATTGTGAATAATTAATTGAGAATTGTGAACTGGGTTTCGCATTCATTCACAATTCACAATTCACTATTAATTAATCGTAAGCTGGTCAACCTGACCAGAAGTTGGCTCCGCTCAACAGAACCAGTCTTCGGTGAGACGGGGTGGTGGTGGTTCGTAAATGGTTGGCGGCAACCAATGGGGCATGGGAGCGTCCATTAACCGATAGGCAGCTTTTTCAACAGCGGCGAAATTCGCGTAGTGATTGTTTCCGGCAGATTCTGCCAGGGCAGCCACTTGCTGCTGTAGTTCATCCATACACGGATCAGGGTGCTGCCATTGATACGTAAAGTTTTCTGCCGACAGTGGGCCGCGCCATGCCAGCACATCAGGGTGGTTGAGCAAGGCGCTTTCCGGCGGTACTAACATGCGAATACACAATTGTACGATTGGTACGTTCGGGATGAGGTCTTGGGTACGAATCCAGGCCAGCAAGTTGAGGTAATCTTCCAGGCTAGTCCAGGGGGTGAAGGGCATCCAGGTAGGCTGAACCGCTAACCCTGCTTCTTTGAGAATGGCAACGGCCGTTTCCATTTCCGCCACCGTATGCCCCTTATTCAACCGTGCCAAAATTGTCTCGTTTGTGGCCTCAAACGCTGAGATGACAAAAGTGGCGCCGTATTCCTTGAATGTGGGGAACAGGTCTCGGTGTTTGAGGATGTGTTCTACTTTGGTGGTGAAATCAAAGGTTAGCTGGGGGAATTCAGCATGCAAAGCCTGGGTTATTTTGAGGGCGTGGCCTGGCCCATTGAGGAAATCGGGATCGCCAAAGGTGATGTGTTTGGCGCCTGCCGCTGCCTGCTGCCGAATATCGGCCATGACGGTTTCGTGGGGAATGATGAAGAAACGGCCGTTATACACAGGCACAACCGGGCAGTGCTGGCAGGTGTGCAAACAACCTCGGCTCGCTTCCACATACCCGGCCAAAACCATGTCGCCATCAGCTTCATAACGGGCGTACTGATTGAGCGCGGGCAGCCCGGAGCGATCGGGTGTGGGCAAGTTGAGCCGTTCGAGGTTGGGCGGGTTTTGGCTGGCTGCGGTGGTAATGCCGGAAACGGCCGTTCCCTGCCCACCTGCCAATACATCTTGCACCAAATCGAGTAACGGCCGTTCATATTCTCCTGCAATCACCGAATCCGCCAGGCCGTCGAGTAAATAGTCTCGATTCAGCCAGGCGTACATGCCATAAAAGCAGATATGGGCGCTCGGATTGAGGCGGCGGACGCGCCGGGCGACCTGCACGCCCAGGCGCAGCGCTGTGTGCATGGGCACAGCAATGCCGACAAACGGGGCAGAAACGGCCGTTTCCCTCGGCAAAGCCACCACAGACAAATCCGCAGATACCACCGCCACGCCTGCTTCGCGCAGTACAGCTTGCGGCCAGGCCAGGCTTAACGGTTGATGCCCTAATTCATAACAAGCAAGGAGAAGAATGGGAAGGTGCATGGAATTTACCAACAGTGAACAGTATTCGGTTCACTGTCCACTGTCCACTGCCTACTTCTTCCGGGGTGCTGAATTCGGCGGCGACCAGCCTTCCGGGGGTTGACCACCAGCGCCGAAGAAAAATCGTTCCATTTCACCCATCAAAAATTCTTGGGATTGGGGATCAGCCATATTCAGGCCATAATGATTGATGAGCAGCGTTGCCTGTGCCGGCCACATGTCATAAGCAAATTTAGATACATTGTCAAAAATAAGGTTGCCCAGTTCGCCCGGGAACGGCGGTTTGTCTAAAGCAGGCAATTCTGCATCCAGTTTGGCACAATGTACAACGGTGAGGGTCTTGGTTTCTCGAGCCATTTCTTTTCTCCAAATTCAATGTTCAGGTTAGAGTGCGGTTTAAAGTTGTGTATGAGACTACAAAAGTCTCCTTCGTAAATAGCATCGAATTAACGCTAATTAACACGAATTTTTGTTGGATAACACCAAATAATTCGCGTTAATTAGCGTTAATTCGATGCCAAATTTTCTTTTATCGTGGTGCGCCCCGCTCATGGGGAACTCCTCAAATTTAATGTCAATTCGTATTGGCAAGACTTTTGTAGTCTGCTTTGTTACACAAAACTAACCGCACCCTTCAGGTCACGGAGCAGTTTTCACTGTTCCCTGTTTACTGTACACTGTTTACTAAAGGTATCAAGAGTATATAGTGTGATGGGCAGGGCTTCAAATGAATGAGATGCGTATATTATTTTTCGGGATGTTTGGCAGGTTTTCACAACCACCGCTGCAAGCCTTGCTTGAGTCCGGTTTTTCAGTGACGGGCGTCATCTTGCCTACAGATAGGGCGGAGATGCCTGTGCGTAGATTGGAACCGGTAACGACCAGCCTTGAG